>CAMNFR010000071.1 GCA_946537305.1 uncultured Lachnospiraceae bacterium
TTTTTTGTGGGTCATTGGGTACGTCCCCGTGTCACATTTTTTGTTCAGAACTATCAAAATAGAGGGTAGTATTCGCCTTTCATATATGTTATCGTAAAGTTGATAATGGCAGTATTTTCACCAAATCAGCATAAATATACTCTGAAGCTGGGGGTGACATCTTTAAAAAAGGAGGAGCAAACCATGAAAAAGATTACTGTAACACGGCTGTGCATGCTGGTACTGCTGATGATGGCGGCGCTATTTTTCATGCCAAAATCTGCAATGGCTTTAACACAGGTGGAGAATGGCAAGGATGTTACTCTGCACGCAGGGGAGGTGTATACCTTTACACTCCCGACGGATACGGAGACCTTGTTCATGGGCACGCCCGGTCTTTTGATCAGATACGGAAAAAGCCCGAGCAGCTTCGATTATTCCATAACGCTCGACAGCTATGCGGGCTATGCATATGGACCGGAGTATAAAGGCACCTATTACTTTAAGATCATGAGCGGCGACGCCGAGGTGAGCGTAACCTGGGAGGAAGGCAACAAGGATATCACGAAGGCCACCGAATTTACGCTGGACGCGGGAAGGTCCCGGAGTTTTAATCAGGACGGCCCGTACCGCTATTATCTTCTGAATGTCACGGATCCCTCTGCAAAGTATACCTTCAAGACGGATAACGATGTGGTTCACATGGACATCTTACCCGGGAAACGGACCGAGTATGCTTCTGCAGCGGCAGAATACCGGATCGATCAGGGAAAATCGATGACGCTCGTATTAGACAAAGGCTATTACACGATTGCCGGCATCTCTCACAGCAAACCGGTCCAGTTCACCGTCACCCGTGAGAAATGGGTCGGTATCACCAAGATCACGCCCTCCAATAACGGCCAGATTTTGGGTACAGTCGGCACAAAATTCGATTATCAGGTCTTCTATGAGCCGAAGAACGCGGATGCAAAGATCAGTGTCAAATCTGCCTCCTCTGGAAGCGACGCCCGCATGAAGTTGAAGAGCCAGAGCAACGGTGTGGCTGTATTTGAAGTGGATTTCCTCAACGATGAAGCCAACAAACGATACACCCTGCCCTTCAGCAATAAAGAGACTACCAGGAGCTATAACCGCGTCGTCTTCTCCTCCGAAAACGGCGTTACCGCGACGGCAGAAAAGATGGCCGGCCCCGAAGCTCCGAAACTGTACGGCACCATGACGGGATCCACGAAATCCATCTCTATCCCGGTCACAGCCCATCCCAATGCGAATCAGTTTATTGCTTACGTAAAGGATGGAAGCCGCTGGGTAAAGGCCGGCGAGACCAAGACCAACAGCAACGGTATATACTACGTGCAGTGCAACGGCCTGAAAGCCGGCAAAACATATACCTTCAGAGTCTATGGCTATGCTGATGGAATCCAGGGCGGCTATCTGGAAGTCAAGGGTGTGACTGCTTATAACATCAAACCGACCAAGGCCAAAGCCAAAGCGGTCAAAGCCAAGTTCGTCAAGAAGAAAAGGGATTATGAATGGAGATGGGACAAATTCCGCGGATGGTACAAGGTCCAATTTACAGATTATACTAAGCATACGGTCAAGGTCACCTATAAGCTCCCGAAGAAAGCCAGTGGAATGTATGTAACGGTAAACGGCAAGAAGATGAAGAGCGGAAAGAAGCTGACCTTCACGCTTGGCGGAAAGACCAAGGCCGGCAAGAAGACAACGATCATCTTCCAGTCCTGCAGAAAATCCGGCCAATGCATTGCCTACGGACCTACCGTAAAGGTCAAGTGCAAACTGAAAGCTGGCAAATAAATAATCGGAAACAGCCGAGACAGGGGGCGGACCCCTGTCGCCCCACCTGTTTCTCAAATAATCAAGGGGTGTCGCATCTTAGTGCGGCACCCCTTCACATTGTTTTGTGATTTATTGATTATGCTTTTTTGCAGTCCCTTTTTACTTTAATACACTGAAGGGTCACAGCAAAACGTCCCTACTGACCCATTTTTCCGAAATCCATGAAGGATGCGATGATGAAGAGGAGCAGGGCGACGGCGGCCAGCGCGGCGAAGCGGAGGAAGCCGATGACCTGGTCGAGGGTGTAGAGGCCGGCGACCAGATAGCCGAGGGCGTCCAGCTGGGTGGTGAAGCTTTCGACCAGTGCGCCTGCCATCAGGAGAGCGCCTGCCATGGCGGTGAGGTTCATCCAGTTCTTAAAGCCCATGGTCATGCTCAGGATAATCGCGGCTGCTACAACTACGATTGCGGCCGCGGTAAGTGCCGTCACGATGGAAAGCTTGTTCTGCGCGGTGTTGTAGCAGACAAGGCCGGCTACTGCCGCGATGGCGGCCAGCACGGTAATATAAAATCCAATGGTTCTTTTCATTTTCATGTCAGGCCTCCTTTAAGCATTCTTTTTGCGCAGGCTGCGGATGTACAGGGCTGCGCACAGCAGCGTAAGAATTCCGGAGCAGATCTCGAAAGCAAGGAAGGCATTCTGCCACCAGGTCCGTACATACTTCATGGAGCTTCCGATGGTAACGCCGTTCATGGCGCTGCTTTCCACTTCCTGATGCAGGTAGTACTTGATCGCCTGCCGCATCTTTGCCTGGAACTCGGTATCCTTTTCGATTTCGGCGCGGTGAGATTCCATCGTGCCCATAGGGGTATTGCTGTAGGCGTTTGCGCTTCCCAGGCAGCTTCCGCCGCCGCCGAAGACGGTGCCGATCCAGGTCTGGTAGGTAGGTCCGCCGATCATATCGGTAACCAGCCAGCCGTCATAGCCCCACTCGTTGCGGAGGATCTGTACCTGCAGTCCCTCATGAGCTCCGGCGTAGATGATGCCGGCGCGGTTGAAGGCTGTCATCAGACCGCCGGCGTAGTTGCCGGACAGGCAGCCCTGGAAGGCGCGGAGTTCGTTCTCACGTCCGGCCTGCTCGGTCACAAAGGTGGAAAGGCCGACACGGTTCAGTTCCTGATGGTTGAAAGCGAAATGCTTGGGCTCCATCATCATGCCCTTGCTCAGGCCGCCCTTGCAGAGTGCCGTGCCCATCAGGTTGGTCAGCATGGCATCTTCGGAGTAGTACTCGTGATTTCTTGCGCAATAAGGGGTGCGGTGCAGGTTCAGGCCGGGTGCGAACTGTGCCTGTACGTTGGCCCACAGACCGTCCTCACCGAACAGCTGGCCTTCTCTTTCCACCAGCTCCTGATTAAAGGTAGCCGCCACGATGGGCTCAGTGGGCATCACGGCCATGGAAGAATGGGCATTGGGGTTATCCGGGCCCACATAGGTCGGCATGGAGGACTGGGACTCATTCCACTTCACGCCATAGCCGGCCACCTGATCATAGGCAATACCGACCGGGCCGTCCTGTGCAAAGGTCCGCTTGTAGCTTACGGTATCCAGATTTTCAAAGTCATCGCCGCCGTTCTCCACGAAGTTGATCGTTTCATCCAGCGTCAGCTGCTCCAGCAGCTTGTCCCACTTTTCATCGTTGATGTCCAGAGCGCCGGCGTATTCACCGTTCTCGTCCACCTCCATAAAGTCGATCAGAGAAAGACCGTTGTCCGCGCCGTATACCAGGCCCTCGCCGTTTTCGGTGAACTGCCAGGTCTCGTTGCGCAGATCCTTCAGCATCATCTCGTTCGCGGTGATGCCGGTCACAGGGGTCCAGCCGAGATTCCAGTCGCTTCTGGTGGTGTACTCGACGGCCTCACCGATCTGATTCTCCAGTTCCATATCCTGCAGAGCGTTCTGCACATTTACAGAGTAGGTCTCGGAATCGGTCTCTGCCAGATTCCAGACAGACACGCTGTCCGCGCTGATCTGCTCGTCATCCGTGATGGTGACCAGTCCGTCGGCGGAGCCGCGCTTTACAGCCAGGATGTTGTTGATGGCTTCATGCGCGCCGTTGCCCAGCGCAAAGTAGTAATCGCCCGCATCCAGGACCCAGGCGCCGGTGGTGCCGTCCGCCTTGACCAGGGTGTCATCATAGCTGGCGAAATACTGAGGATCGATCTCGATGGTCAGCGTTTCGCTCTCGCCGGGCTGCAGAACGCCGGTCTTGCCAAAGTTGACCAGCTGTACGGAAGCCTTCTCCAGGCCGCCGGCGGTGTAGGGAGCCTGCACATAAACCTGCGCAACACCCTTGCCGGCCACATTACCGGTATTGGTCACGGTAACCGTAGCGGTCCCGACTTCACCAACGGTAAGATCAATGCTGTCCAGCTTCTGTGCGAAGGTGGTATAGGACAGGCCGTATCCGAAGGGATAGGAAACCTCATCCGCATAGTTCCAGGCATTGCCGGTGGAAGAACCGGCCGCGGAATCCGCGCTGCCCTGGCCCAGGATGGCATCCTCGTAACGGGTCTCATAATATTTGTAGCCCTGATAGATACCCTCGGTCTCCGCGATGTACCAGTCACCGTAGTGCAGATGATCGGTCATGTCCGTGGAAACCTGGGAGTTGTTTTCATACATGAACAGGCCGTAGTTGACCATGGCCGGCGCAGACAGAGAGCTGACCGAGTAGGTATCCGGCAGATGACCGGAGGGAGCCACGGTTCCGTCCAGGACATTCGCCAGGCCCAGGAATCCGTACAGGCCGGGTTCGCCCGCCCACAGGATGGCGTCAACATCCGCATCCTTCTTCAGCTCTTCGATCTCCAGCGCATTGTTCGCGTTGATGACCACGATCACCTTGGTGGAATGAGCCTTGGCCATTTCGATCACAGCCTTCTCATTCGTGGAGAGGGCCAGCGGTCTCTCAAAGGAATCCTCGGGAGAGGAGCATGTCATGCCGGGCTCGTAATCCGCTGCCTCGGAGCTGTCGCGGGAAATCACCACGATGGCTGCCGAACCGTCGGCGGAGGCAAGCAGATCATCGGAATACAGGGAGGCCGGTGCCTCACCTACAAAGTATGTAGCTGCCGGCTCGTAGGTCGCGTCGAAGGCAACGCTCAGCGCGTGACCATACATCACATTGCCGAACAGATTGGACTGCATGCGGAACTGATCCATGGAGGGATCGGCATAAAAGGCCGCCATATCCTCGTTCACAGTGAATCCCTTTTCCGCCAAAGCTTCCTTAATGCCAAAGGAAGGCTGCCCCTCGACCGCCACCGGCGTGGAGCCCATCATACCACCCAGAATGGGGGAATTCGAGTTGAAGCCCCAGAGCGTCACTTTTTCGGATGCCTTATCCAGCGGCAGCGCGCCGTTGTTCTTCAGAAGGACCGCTCCTTCGGAACCGATCTCCTCCGCGAGCGCCTGCTTGGCTGCCATGACCTCTTCAAGACTTGCGAACTCGGCGTCAAAATACGTGGAATCCGCCTCGGGATCGCCGCCCGTCATCACATAGTTGCTGGTTCCGAGCCTTGTGTTCAGAAAGCTGGCACGAGATTCCGCCACGCCTGTCGCTACCAGAGAAATGATCAGCAGACAACCGGTGATGGTGGTAAGACCGCGCCATAGTTTTTTTCCGGCCATATTAATTTCCTCCTTTTCCTTTAATTATAAGCCGAAATGGTTTATAATATGTATCTATGCATATTCACATAGTCACAATATTATAATGATACTATTACTATAATACAGCACGGAGTCATCCCGCACGAACGGCACATATATCACACGAATGGTAAGATCGGAGGAACGAAATGTATCAGGCCGCGATCGTTGAGGACGAAAAGGATGTCAGGAACTATCTGAAGGCGCAGCTGGCAAACAGCTTTTCTTCCCTCGGGACAGAGGTGGACTTTGATCTGTTCGCCTCCGGCGATGAGTTTCTGGACAGTTTTGAGGACCATATCCATTACGATATGATCTTTCTGGATATCGAAATGCCCGGGCTGGACGGGCTCTCTGTCTGCCGGCGGATCCGCCGGATGCAGGAAGACGTACCGGTCATTTTCATTTCCAACCGGGAGGAACTTGTCTTCCAGTCCTTCGAGGTGCAGCCCTTCCGCTTCATCCGGAAGAGCCACTTTACGGATTTTTCGGATACGCTGGCGAAAGACATCACGGAGCGCCTGGCCCGGCAGGAAAACCGTATCCTGCGGATCACCGAGCAGCATCTGGGGACCATGTATTCCTTCCCGATCGATGATATCCTTTATATAGAAGCGCAGCTTCACCACTGCCGTTTTGTGCTGAAGGACGCCGAATACACCCTGCAGTACCGGTTCATGGACGTGGAAAAGCTCCTGGAAAAGGAGGATTTTATCCGCTGTCACCGTTCCTATCTGATCAGCTGCCGCCATATCTTCCGCATCGGAAAGGGCTCTGTGATCATGGACAACCGGGAGGAGCTTCCCATCAGCCGCGGCCGACAGGATGCGGCCTTGAACGCCTTCACCGCCTACTGTATGAAAGGATGACCCCATGCTGACATTTTTTCACCTGTTCCGGCAGTTTCATATTGAATGGTTCCTGTACGCCATGCTGCTTGGCGTCGGGCTGCACCGGCTGGCCAGCGATCACGGAAAGCCTAAGATCTCACGCTGGCAGTACGCCCTTCTTCACGCCGTCGGAACGGCTCTTCTTCTCCCCATCATTGTAAGAGTCCCCTTCCGACCCCTTTTCGCCACCCAGGGAACAGCTTTCTGGGTGTTTTTTGCCATGCTGATCGCTGTATGCCTTCCCTTGGCCCGAATCTTCCTGCCCTTTTATTTCCGGGAAAGCACCGGCTATCTGATGTACTATATCCTGTTCCTCATCCTGACAAAAATGACTCTTTCCGTCCTCTATCCGGCGGAAAGCCAGTTACCGCCCCTGCTGTACGCCGTTCTGGATCTGGGCAGTATCCTCCTTACCTGTGTGGTCCTGGTCCTGCT
This sequence comes from uncultured Lachnospiraceae bacterium, assembly GCA_946537305.1. Lineage (GTDB taxonomy): Bacteria > Bacillota > Clostridia > Lachnospirales > Lachnospiraceae > UBA3305. Next base: position 6,820 of record CAMNFR010000071.1, read on the forward strand.
GACCCTCCTTTTTCACCTCTCTCCCCTGCGCCTGCAGATCCCCTTTCTGCCGGAATACTATGTAGGCGGCCTGTTCTTCCCGCTCAGCTTCTTCTTCTATTTTATTGTCTATATCACCGGTGTGATCCCGGAAAAATGGACGCTGGCGCTTCTTTCCCTGGTCATTCTGCTGAATCTTCCTGTCGCGTATTTAATCTTCAGCCGGATCATCCGCGCCTATGAGGAAACGGTCCGCCTGGAGCGCTCCATCGCCTATGTGAACGCAGAACTGGCCGGTTACGAGGGAATGATCGAACTAGAGGAGCGGGTGCGCAAAGAGCGCCATGAGCTGAAAAACAACTATTTTTATATCCGCATGCTGCTCTCCCAGGGCCGCACGGAGGAGCTGGAGACGTATCTGGACAAGGTCATCGGCGAGCAGATGGAGGCCATCAGCCAGATATCCACCGGAAACCACCTGATCGATTACGTGCTGAACCAGAAGATCGGCGAGGCCCAGAAAGACGGAATCAAGGTCATGACCAACGTCCTTGTCCCGGCAAAGCTGGCCGTAGACGATTATGTATTCTGCCGGATCCTGCTGAACCTCCTCAACAACGCCATCGAAGCCAGCAGACAGGAACCGGAGGGCGACATCCAGATCAACCTCAGCTGCAAAAACCACTACCTGGTCTGCCGCGTGGCCAACCGCGTCTCCGCGGACATCCTCTCTGAAAACCCCGAGCTGCACACCACCAAAGAAGACGCCGCCAACCACGGCATGGGCATCCCCATCATCAAAAAAACCGCCCACGACGCGGGCGGTCTCTTTCAGACATCCATGGAAAACGGCTATTTTACGGCCAGCGTCATGCTGCCCGTGGAAGACTAAGAGAAAGGAGGAAGTTTGTTTATGCGCACAAAAGAATCTTCTCTTTCCCGGGGCAGAAGGGTGGAAAACCGGCATCTTCTTTGCCTTCGGGGAGACAGGGGACGGTCCTCTGTCTCCCAGGATACTGTACAAGCCAAGAATACCACGTTTGTAGGATATCATCAATATATTAATGACATACCGCCTGCCTCCTTCTCTTGACAGATATTCCGCCAAACTCTATAATAACAATTGAAAAGCGGAGCACTGTAACAAGCTGCGGGACTCCGTTTCAAGTTCAAAGCATTATCGGTTTAACGTATACAACCGTCACTTGACCTAGTGACGGTTGTTACTTTTCTTCTTTATGGATGACGGGAATGATCGTATTATGAAGGCTCACCAAACTGATTTTTCTACCGGGAGCGTGGAAAGAAATATCCTTGCGGTCGCCGTACCAATGACGGTAGCGCAGCTCCTGAATCTGCTTTACAATATTGTCGACCGCATGTTCATCGCCAGGATTCCCGGCTCCGGGACGCTGGCACTCACGGGTGTCGGAATTTGCTTCCCAATTATCACCATGATACAGGCCTTTACCCTGTTGTACGGCAGCGGCGGCTCGCCGCTATGCGCTATGGCCAGGGGGCGCGGCGATGAAGAGGAAGCCGGATTCCTTATGGGAAATACTTTCGCCATGCTGCTCCTGACCAGTGTTGTCCTGATGGCGGTGGGGTATCTCTTTCACAGACCGATCCTCTATGCCTTCGGCGCCAGCGACGTCACTTTCCCCTATGCATCGCTTTACATCAGAATATACCTTGTGGGGACAGTATTTGTCATGATCACCCTGGGAATGAATCCCTTCATCAACAGCCAGGGCTTCGCCCGCATCGGCATGCTAACGGTGCTGATCGGAGCGGTGTGCAACACGATCCTGGATCCGATATTTATCTTCATCTTTCATATGGGCGTAGCCGGTGCGGCCATCGCCACCATCCTGTCGCAGATGATCTCGGCGGTGTGGGTGCTGCGATTCCTGACCGGAAATGACGTGGAACTGAAACTGACGCGGCGGTCCATGCGCCTGTCCGGTCAGCGGGTCATCTCCATTGTAAAGCTCGGGATGTCAGGGTTCTTCATGGCCTTCACCAACAGCCTGACACAGATCGCCTGCAATGCGACACTGCAGCACTACGGCGGGGATCTGTACGTCGGTGTCATGACGGTGCTGAGTTCCGTGCGGGAAATCTTCACCATGCCCATCACCGGCATCACCAACGGCGGTTCGCCTGTCCTCAGCTTTAATTACGGGGAGGGCGCGTATGACCGGGTGCTGCGGGGAATCCGGTTCATAACTATCAGCTGTTTCTTCTATACACTGGCTGCCTGGGGCGCGCTCCTGCTCTTCCCGGAGATGTTTATCCGCCTCTTCAACAGCGATCCGGAATTACTGGCTGCCGGCGTACCTGCGCTGCACACCTTCTTCTTCGGATTTGTTTTCATGACGCTGCAGTTCGCAGGACAGAGTACCTACATCGCCCTGGGCAAGGGCGGGCGGGCGACATTTTTCTCCCTGTTCCGCAAGGTGATCATCGTCGTTCCCCTCACCATTCTGCTGCCCAGATTGTGGAACCTCGGCGTACACGGCGTCTTCTGGGCCGAACCGATCTCCAATGTGGTCGGAGGATGTGCATGTTTCTTTACTATGTTGCTGACGGTGGTACCAGAACTGCGCGGGGAGAAAATAAACAATCGAGTAGGAGGGGGTGACTAACCCCCGTCCTCTCACAGCACCGTACGTACGGTTCTCGTATACGGCGCTTTCA
>CAMNFR010000072.1 GCA_946537305.1 uncultured Lachnospiraceae bacterium
CGGCCTCGGAACAGAGTATTATAATATATGTTAATATATGTTATGATTGGGAGAGCCTATCAATGATCACGCTGGCCATCGTGGAGGATGAAGAGCAATATATCACGCAGCTGCAGACCTACCTACGGAGGTATGAGGGAGAGCACGGCTGCCGTTTTTCTGTGCGCACGTATAGCGATGGCGCGGAAATCCTGGATCCGTATCCGGAGGATCTGGATATTATTCTGATGGATATTCAGATGAAATATATGGATGGGATGACGGCGGCGGAGCAGATTCGGGAGATGGACCCGGAGGTGATCCTGATGTTCATCACCAACATGGAGCAGTACGCCGTGCGGGGTTACGCCGTGGATGCGCTGGATTACATGGTCAAACCGATTGAATACTATTCCTTTTCCCGTAAGCTGGACCGGGCCATCGCCCGGAGCCGGAAAAGAGAACACCGCTTTATTACCATCCGGATGCCCGGGAGCATGCGAAAGATCGAAATGACGGAGCTGGATTATGTGGAAAGCCAGGGACATGACCTGCATTTTCATATCGGCGGCGGAGAATATGTGATGCGCGGTGTGATGAGAGATACAGAAAAGCTTCTGGAGCAGCACGGTTTTTACCGCTGCAACAAGGGCTGTCTGGTAAACCTGGCCCGCGTGACGGGCATTTCAGATAATTGCGCATTGGTAAACGGGGATCGGATTCCCATCAGCCGGGGCAAGCGCAAGGAATTTATGACGGCGCTGGCGGAATATATGAGTGATGTGCTGACCTGACGCTTTCCGGAGGTGGAGACATTGACTGTTTTTGAAGAGATCAATGCATTATTTCAGGATATCCCGCGGTTCTATACCGCCATCGCCGAGTGGATGGCGGTGTTCATGCTTCTGCTGATCTGCAGACCGCGGTTAAAAAAATATCTCTTTGCGCTGGTCAGCGCTGGTTTTCTACTGGTGCAGTGCTCCTTTTTGTACTTTACCAGAATCATTGGGCCCGGACCGCTATGGGTCATCTGTATGTTGGCGGCTTTTTTGCTGATGCTGGTCTATTTCAGCGTCAGTGCGGACGAAAATCCGCGCGTCTCCGTGTACTGCGGCGCTTCAGCCTTTATTATGGCAGAACTGGCAGCCTCGCTGGAGTGGCAGATCCATACCTGGGTCAATTTTATTCATCCCATGGAACGATGGCAGAGGATCCTGCTTCTGGGCGTGATCTATGGTCTGGTATTTGCTGTATTTTACCAGGTGGAAAAAAGCCAGCTCACGGAGGCCTACCGGGGCAGCCTGACCTGGCAGGAGGTGGCCACGGCACTGCTGATCGTTATCATCACGTTTTCCTTCAGCAATATCAGCTTTGTGCAGAAGAACACCCCTTTTTCCGGACAGATTCTTACAGATATCTTTTTTATCCGCACGCTTGTCGATATGGGCGGTCTTTTGATCCTGTATATCTTCCAGATCCGTGTGGGAGCACTGATCTCGGAGAGGGAAAAGCAGGCGATCCAGAGCACGCTGATGAGCCAGTATGAACAGTACCGGCAGAATCAGGAGAGCGAAAAGATGCTCCACATCCTGCAGCATGACCTGAAGCACCAGATCGAAGGATTGAAAGCAGAGACTGATTCCGAAAAGAGAGAGGCGTGGGTGAACGCCATGGAAGAGGAGCTGAACTCCTGGTGGCTTCCGCAGCGAACCGGAAATTCCGTGCTGGATACCATATTGACCACCCGCATCCGTCGGGCCAGGACGCTGGGCATCCGTATTACCTGTGTGGCGGACGGCGCGCTGCTTTCCGGTATTCATGTAATTGATATCTGCACCATATTCGGCAATGCCCTGGATAACGCTATGGAGAGCGTGGTGCAGATCGCGGAAGAGGAGCGGCGTCTGGTCCATCTTTCCGTGACGGCCCGGGGCCAGCTGGTCTTTATACAGGTCTCCAATACCTGCGAGAGCGAGATCCGGCAGGGAGAGGGGAAAAACCTTCTGACCACAAAGGCGGATTCCAGGAATCACGGCTACGGCCTGAAGAGTATCCGTTATTCCGCGGAAAAATACGGGGGCGATGTCAGCTACGAGGTCAAGAATGGATGGTTTGAGCTGCGTATTTTATTGCCGCGCCATTAGCGTATGCAGGACCGTTTTACATTTTGTGACAATTTATATCCTTTTTGTGTCAGGCCGGCGGCCTGACTTTTTTATATGGTATAATGTGTGCATCCATCATGTTTTGCAGAAAAGGAGGAAACAAAATGCAAAATCTGATTACCAACCTGCTGGGCCCGACCTTTTATGCGATGGGCGTCAGCGAGGCGGACTTTGCGTCCTATCTGTCCAGCTGCATGGGATACATCTATGCGGTGATCGCCGCCCTGGTCGCTCTGATCGTGGTGCTGATCCTGGCAGGAAAGGCCAAAAAGGAAAACCGCGGCTTTATCCGCTGGAGTTCCGTTGTGGCATTCCTTGCGATTGTATGCCTGATTGCGAACCTGGTAGTGACCGGTCCCCTGAAGACCAATATCCAGACATTCCTGGCCGGCTCCGGCGTCTCCCTGGAGGAGTCCACCGTTGCCGACAGTAAGGATGTCATCAAGCGCGTGGGTGAAGAGGGCCTGGTTCTGGTTAAGAACGAAGGTCTGCTGCCCATGGAAGCCGGCAACATCAACGTGTTCGGCTGGGGCTCCACCAACCCGATCCTGGGCGGTACCGGTTCCGGTTCTTCGGACGGTTCCACCGCGGTTGGCATTCTGGGATCTCTGGCGGATGCCGGATTCACCACCAACGCCGATTTGACCAAGATCTACACGGATTACCGTGCGGACCGTCCTGTCGTGGCCATGCAGAATCAGGACTGGACTCTGCCGGAGCCCACGGTGGATGCCTACACCGACAGCGTCATGACGCAGGCGAAGGACTTCTCTGACACAGCTGTGATCGTGATCAGCCGTTCCGGCGGTGAGGGCGCGGATCTTCCCACCGATATGTACGGCGTCATCCACGGCACCTACAACATCGCTTCCACGGTTTCCGTGGTACCGGATCACTACGGCTACTACAACTCCACGTACACCAACAACGGCAGCTATGATGACTTCGAGCAGGGCGAGCACTATCTGGAGCTTTCCGTAACGGAAGAGAACATGGTAGAAAAGGTCTGCTCCGAGTTTGATAAGGTTGTTGTTGTTATCAACGCCAACAATGCCATGGAACTGGGCTGGGTGGATGAATATCCTCAGATCGGTGCCGTGATTCTGGCTCCCGGCGCCGGCAACACCGGTCTCTCCGCTCTGGGTGAGATCATGAACGGTACCGTGAATCCTTCCGGCAAGACGGCGGATACCTTCGTAAAGGATCTGACGGCTACTCCTACCTGGAACAACTTTGGAAACTTTGCCTACAGCAACGTGGATGATCTGAAGCAGACCATCGCCGCCAACGACACCGCTTACGAAGGCAACCTGGCATTCGTGAACTATGTGGAAGGCATCTATGTGGGCTACAAGTTCTATGAGACCGCTTCCGATGAAGGCCTCATCAATTTTGAGGAGCATGTGCAGTATCCGTTCGGCTACGGCTTAAGCTACACCACCTTCGAGCAGGCCATCCAGAACTTCAACTTTGACGGCACCAACGTCACCTTCGACGTGGCTGTTACCAACACCGGCAGCACCGCCGGCAAGGACGTGGTGGAAGTGTACTTCAACCCGCCTTACACCAACGGCGGCATCGAGAAGGCTTCTGTCAACCTGGTGGATTTCGCCAAGACATCCCTGCTGGATGCGGGTGCCTCCGAGACCATTTCCTTCTCCATTCCGGCAGAGGATTTTGCGTCTTATGATTCCAACGGCATCAAGGTGGCCGGCGGCGGCTATATCCTGGAGGCCGGCGACTATGTCCTCTCTGTCCGCTCCGATTCCCATACGGTGCTCGCAGAGGAGACCTTCAATGTTCCTTCGGACGTGATCTATGACGGCGGACGTTCCACGGATCAGACTGCAGTCACCAATCAGTTCCAGGATTACTCCCGCGGCGATTTCACGCAGCTCTCCCGTGCGGACGGCTTTGCCAACTATGCAGAGGCAACGGCTGTTCCCACGAACTTCGAGATGAGCGCGGATACCCGTGCGCTGGTGGAGGCACAGGCCTACGGTATCTACGATCCCACCGCCTATGACAATGCGGACGATGTGATGCCTACCCTGGGCGCTTCCAACGGCATGACCCTGTTCGATATGAAGGACAAGGCCTATGATGATCCTTCCTGGGATACCCTGCTGGATCAGCTGACCTTCGATGACATGGCCCTGATGATCAACCTGGGCGGATGGCAGACCGCAGAGATCCCCTCCGTGGGCAAGATCGCCACATCTGACTGTGACGGCCCGGCCGGTCTGTCCAACTTCATCACCGGCGCTTATGGTACCGCATATCCGGCAGAGGTTCTGATGGCTCAGACCTGGAACAAGGAACTGCTGGAGGAGATGGGAACCAAGATGGCGCAGGAGTATGCGGATGCCAACAACTACGGTTGGTACGGCCCCGCTATGAATACTCACAGAAATGCCTTCGCCGGCAGAAACTTCGAGTATTTCTCCGAGGACGGCGTGCTGGGCGGCAAGCTGGCTTCCGCTGAGATCAACGGCGCTGCCACCAAGGGCGTATATCCGTACATCAAGCACTTTGCCCTGAATGATCAGGAAGGCAACCGGTGCTCGTTCCTGCTGACCTGGGCCGATGAGCAGGCCATCCGTGAGATCTACCTGAAGCCCTTCGAGCTCTGCGTGAAGAACTACACCGGCAAGGGTATCGCTACGATGTCCTCCTTCAACTGGATCGGAACCATCCCCAGCTGCGCGAACCCGAACCTGCTGAACACCGTGCTTCGCGGTGAGTGGGGCTATGTGGGCATGGTGGAGACGGACTACGACGGCTCCTATGGCTACATGATCTCTGACAAGAGCGTGCGAAACGGCAACGACCTGATGCTGGGCTTTGCCTCCGCTCCTTCCAACCAGTTCACCGATACCAGTGCTACTGCAACGCTGGCCATGCGTCAGTCCTGCAAGAACATTCTGTACACCATCGTGAACTCCGGCTACTACGCAGGCGACACGGATCCGTCCAAGAGCGGTTCCAACGCGCTGAATTCCCTGCTGATGAAGATCGATATCCCGGTCGTCATCGTGCTGGCAGCCCTGGAAGCCCTGTTCGTATCCATGTGGCTGAAGAAGAAAAAGAAAGCAGCCTAACCTGACTGCTTAGCCATCCCGAAAGGGAAAGCTGAAAAACAAAGGGGATTACGACCCGCGGAGCAAATGCCCCGCGGGTTTTTTGCAGGGAACATTTGACTATTATCCCGATAATGCCTTATAATGGTGTACTAATGAAACAGGGAGACAGGGGACGGACCCGTGTCTCCCGCAGGAAGGGGACAGAGGCTTGGCGGTAAAGTTCAAAAGGTTCATATTTGCGGGGATGCTGATCCTCTTTTTATATGTGGCTCTGCCGGTGCAGGCAGCAGTTCTCCGCCCGCCGGGGAATACCTGGTGGGGGACGATCTCTCAGGTGCAGTTCCTGCCGGTGCCCATGCAGGGCGGCGTGGCCGGGCAGGTGAAGCCCGTTACGGTTCAGAAAACGGAGACAGAAGAAGCTGCGGAGGAGAAGCCGTCCTGCGGTCTGGCGGCCTTCGCGCCCGGAGAAGGAGAGAAGGGACGCTTCCTGGCGCATACCGGCCGCTGCGGCAAGGCGGCTCAAAGTTCTGCCCTGGCCTTCCGGCTGGCGGGTGAGGCCGGCTACTGGGGCATAGAAACGGATCTGCGCTGGAGCAAGGATCACGCCCTGGTCTGCTTCCACGATGAATCCCTGGATGCCCACACGGACGGGAACGGCATGATCGAGGACTGTACGTGGGAATATCTGACCACGATCAGTGTCAATGCCGGCAACGTTCAGGAAACCGGACCGCAGCCCATCACTTCTTTTTCGGATTATCTGGATATCTGCAAAGAATTCGGGGTCAGGCCCATCATTGATATTAAATACTGCAGCCTGGGATACAAAGGCATGCTGGATGCAGCCTACGAAATGGTCAAAGAAAAAGACATGCTGGATTCGGCCATCTGGCAGTGCAGCCTGGGCGACTACCTGACCTATGTAAAAGAACTGGACGAAAACAACCACTGCTGGCTGCTGTGCGGGGAAAACATTTCCGACAGTCCAGAACTGGTGGAGCACGCGAAGAAGGATCTCGGCTGCGAGGGCATCAACGTCCCCGTCATCGACCCGCGCATCGTCTCTCTGGCGCACGAAAAAAACATGGTCTGCGCCTACTACATCACCGACAAACCCGAAAAGCAGGAAAAATGCTTCGAGGCCGGCTTCGACCTCGTTATGGAAGACGGCTATAATTAGGAGACACAGGTCCCTGTCTCCTCCTCGCAAAAAAAGGAGCGCCAAAGCGCTCCTTTTTTAATGAACTATTTTTGTTTGCTTTATTCTTCCGCAGGCTTTTCTTCCTCAGCGGGTTCTTCGGCGGGCTCTTCAGCAGCTTCGCAGGCACACTCTTCGGTGGGCTCTTCAGCCTTTTCGCAGGTGCACTCTTCAGCCTTGTCCACGGCGTCCTCGATCTCCTCGGCAGCTTCCTCGGCGACCTTTACTTCCTCAGCCTCTTCGAAATCATCGAACAGATCCTGCAGATCCTCATCGAAGTCATCATCATCAAAGTCATCATCGGCCTGCTGGAAGGGAAGCTTGCCTTCCTTGTACAGATAAGCGGCAGCGCCGGCAGCAGCGGCAGCACCCAACAGCAGCAGTTTCTTAAAAGTCTTCATAGTTTCGCACCCTTCCTCCCGCTCGCAGCCGGGATAATTAAATATTTCGCCTCTCGCGATATCAGGTCATATTGTAATATAAAATTGTGAATTTGAAAAGTCCATTTTTCAAAAAAGACGACAAAAATGAGGGATTGTTTCCTAAAATAGTATAAAGAAAATATAAAGATGCTGATGCGGAAGGCGGAAAGAAAAATAATCTCGAAAAATCAAATTTTCCTATTGATTTTTTTCGAAGAGGTGTTATTATATACAAAGAGTTAGCACTCGAACATAATGAGTGCTAACAAGGACAGAGTACAGGAGGGTATTTCAAGATGAAGTTAAAACCTTTGGGCGACAAAGTCGTATTAAAGCAGCTGATTGCGGAAGAAACCACAAAGTCCGGGATCGTGATCCCCGGTGCGGCTAAGGAAAAGCCCCAGCAGGCGGAAGTCATCGCCGTAGGCCCCGGCGGCGTAGTGGATGGCAAGGAAGTTGTTATGCAGGTCAAGACCGGAGATCATGTGATCTTCTCCAAATATTCCGGCACCGAAGTACAGCTGGATGATGAGACCTACATCGTAGTAAAGCAGAACGACATCGTCGCGATCATCGAGGACTAACATATAAGAGGGACACCCGACAGGCGTTTCACTGCGTGTCCCCTGTACCTTATTAATTGGAGGATAAAACAATGGCAAAAGAGATCAAATATGGTGCCGAGGCCAGAAAAGCTCTGGAATCCGGCGTTAACCAGCTGGCTGATACTGTTCGTGTGACCCTTGGACCGAAAGGCCGCAACGTGGTGCTGGAGAAGTCCTACGGCTCTCCCCTGATCACCAACGACGGTGTGACCATCGCCAAGGAGATCGAGCTGAAGGATGCTTTCGAGAACATGGGCGCACAGCTGATCAAGGAAGTTGCTTCCAAGACCAACGATGTTGCCGGTGACGGCACCACCACGGCTACCGTTCTGGCGCAGGCCATGGTCAATGAGGGTATGAAGAACCTGGCAGCCGGTGCTAACCCCATCGTGCTGAGAAAGGGTATGAAGAAGGCTACGGATGCTGCGGTCGCCGCCATCGCCAAGATGAGCCAGCCCATCTCCGGCAAGCATCAGATCGCCCGTGTAGCTGCGATCTCCGCCAGCGATGACGCTGTGGGCGAGATGGTCGCAGAGGCTATGGAGAAGGTCTCCGGCAATGGCGTTATCACCATCGAGGAGTCCAAGACCATGCAGACCGAACTGGACCTGGTAGAAGGTATGCAGTTCGACCGCGGTTACATCTCCGCCTACATGTGCACCGACATGGAGAAGATGGAAGCCGAAATGCAGGATCCCTACATCCTGATCACTGACAAGAAGATCAGCAACATTCAGGAGATCCTTCCTATTCTGGAGCAGGTCGTACAGAGCGGCGCCAAGCTGCTGATCATCGCCGAGGATATCGAGGGTGAGGCCCTGACCACCCTGATCGTCAACAAGCTGCGTGGAACCTTCACGGTTGTCGGCGTAAAGGCTCCCGGCTATGGTGACAGAAGAAAAGAAATGCTGAAGGATATCGCCATCCTGACCGGCGGCACCGTCATCTCCGATGAACTGGGCCTGACCCTGAAGGATACCACCATGGAACAGCTGGGCCGCGCCAAGAGCGTAAAGGTTACCAAGGAGCACACCATCATCGTGGATGGCATGGGTGCATCCAAGGATATTCAGGATCGTATTGCACAGCTGAAGGCAAATCTGGCGGAGACCACCTCCGAATTTGATAAAGAGAAGCTGCAGGAGCGCCTGGCTAAGCTGTCCGGCGGCGTAGCGGTCGTCCGCGTTGGTGCTGCCACCGAGACCGAGATGAAGGAAGCCAAGCTCCGCATGGAAGATGCCCTGGCAGCTACCAGAGCCGCTGTAGAAGAAGGTATCGTAGCCGGCGGCGGATCTGCATACATCCATGCAGCCAAAACTGTCCGCGAAGCCACCAAGGATCTCACCGGAGATGAGAAGACCGGCGCGAACGTAGTGCTGAAGGCACTGGAAGCTCCGCTGTTCCACATCGCAGCCAACGCCGGACTGGAAGGCGCTGTGATCATCAGCAAGGTAAGAGAATCCGAAGAAGGATACGGATTTGACGCCTACAATGAAGAATACGTGAACATGATCGACGCAGGCATCCTGGATCCCACCAAGGTAACCAGAAGTGCCCTGCAGAACGCCACCTCCGTGGCCTCCACCCTGCTCACCACCGAATCCGTAGTAGCCACCATCAAAGAACCCGCCCCCGCCATGCCCGCCGCGGATCCTAATATGATGATGTAAG
>CAMNFR010000073.1 GCA_946537305.1 uncultured Lachnospiraceae bacterium
TTGGTCTTTACCAGCTGCAGTGCGGGACGGATGGTATCCGCGGTGGAGTAGGTGGCGCCGCCCAGCAGGCAGTCAGCCTTGCCTTCCTTTACCAGCATGGTGCCGAAGTAGTTGCCCTTGGAAAGAGCTTCTCTGCACTGCTCCTCGGTCATTTTGCCCTTGCGCAGCGCGACCATGTTGGCGACCATTTCATCCATGCCTTCATAGGTGGCAGGATCCATGATGCAGGCCTTTTCGATATCAAAACCGCCGGCAGCAGCAGCAGCCTTAACCTCAGCCTCAGGGCCGACCAGGATCACGCCCATGATCTCCTCTGCCAGCAGTTTGGAGGCAGCGCTCAGGATACGTGCATCTGTGCCCTCGGTGAAAACAATCGTCTTGGGTTCCTCCTTGACCTTTGCGATCAGCTTATCAAACATAGTTTAAATCCTCCTTCCGGCGATGATTCGCCGTTCATTTTTTTAATAACACTATTCAGAACCATAAGTCACAGACGCGCTTTCAGCGCTCCTGTCTGTGACTATGTGATTCTCACCATATGAAAACTGATATGGTTCTGAATAGTTACATACATTATAACAGAGTTCCCCACAAAGGGAAACACATAATTTTTACAAAACCCCAAATTCCTGCATAGCGGCGCGAAGCGTTTCCTGGTGCGCCTGTGTCATTTCTGTCAGCGGCAGGCGGGGCGTTCCCACGGCAAAGCCCTGCATTACCAGCGCGGCCTTCACCGGAATGGGATTGACCTCTATGAACAGCTGTTCCACCAGCGGCAGCGCGGCCAGCTGCAGCGCTCTTGCCTCCGGATAGCGGCCCTCCAGGCACATCATGACCATGTCATGCGTCTGGCGCGGAGCTACGTTCGCCAGCACGGAGATCACGCCCACGCCGCCCAGGGAGCAGATCGGCACGATCTGATCGTCATTGCCGGAATAGATATCCAGATTTCCGTCCGCAAGTTCAGCCACCTTGGCCACCTGGCTGATATTGCCGCTGGCTTCCTTGATGGCTACGATGTTTTCCTGATCCTTTGCCAGCCTTGCCACCGTGGGCGGCAGGATATTGGTGCCGGTACGGGAAGGGACATTATACACAATACAGGGCAGTTTGGTGGCCCCGGCGATGGTGCGGTAATGCGCATACAGGCCGTCCTGGGTCGCCTTATTATAGTAAGGCGTTACCAGCAGCAAGCCGTCCGCGCCAAGCTTTTCCGACTCCTCGGACATCATGACCGCATGCGCCGTATTATTGGAGCCCGTGCCGGCGATGACCGGAACACGTCCCTTCGTCTGCTCCACCGCGAACCGGATGGCCTCCAGATGCTCCCCGTCCTCCAGGGTGGGGGCCTCGCCGGACGTGCCGCAGATGATCAGCGCATCCGTTCCCCCGGCGATCTGTGCCTCGATCAGGTCCGCCATCACCTCGTAATTGATCTCACCGTTTTCCTTCATGGGCGTGACCATCGCCACGCCGGAGCCGCGAAAGATAGAATTCTTCGCCATGGTTTCGTTCTCCCTTCTGTTATTCCCGCGGAATAGTTTTCTCTATGATTGTCTGCTTTTTATGCTATTCCCACAGAATATGTTCTTCTATTTCCTTTGTCACCAGCAGCAGTCCCTCCAGGTCCTCCTGCGCAAAATGCCCCTTCTTCGGACTGTCCATATCTAAAACGCCCACGATGCGCCCGGCGGCATGCAGCGGGATCACGACCTCCGAAGCGGACGCCGCATCACAGGCGATATGCCCGGGGAATTCATGGACATCCGGCACCAGCTGCGGCGCGTCCTCCTGCACCGCCGTTCCGCAGACACCGCTTCCCACCGCAATGTGAATGCAGGCCGGCTTCCCCTGGAACGGGCCAACCACCAGCTGTCCTTCCCTCATCAGATAAAAACCGGCCCAGTTCAGATCCGCCAGGGAATCCATCAAAAGGGCCGATAGATTGCTCAGCGCCGGCACATAGTGCGGCTCACTCAGAAGAAGCTCCCGGGCCTGTGCGGCCAGGATACGGTAATTGCTCATTGTCACATACCCCCTCTCATTGACATAATACCATCTTCTTTCCTGCGTTGCAATCGTTCTTTTCCCTACAGAACGCGGAGAACCAGCAATCAATTCAAGACTCGCTCGCGAGTCTTGAGAGGAACCAAATGAGGCATGGGACAGGCGCCTTTTCTCATTTGTGTCGGTTTGACAAGACGCGCAGATTGTGATAAGTTTTTACAGGAATAAAACAGCCGTCCAAACGGCCGGCGCATGAATAAAGGAGTGATAAATTCATGAAGGTATTGTTGATGAACGGCAGCCGCCGCGAAAAGGGCTGCACCTATACTGCATTAAATGAAGTTGCATCCGCACTGGCGGAAAACGGTATCGAATCTGAACAGCTTTTTATCGGAAAAGCGGTCATGGAAGGCCGGGTGAACGAAATCGTTCAGGAAGCAGCTGCGAAGATGAAGGAATGTGACGGCCTTGTGGTGGGCTCTCCGGTCTATTATGCCTCCGCCACCGGCGAGGTGCAGATGGTCCTGGACCGCCTCTTCGGCGTGGCCAGAGCTGACCTGTCCCACAAGCCGGCCGCCGCTGTGGTATCCGCCCGCCGCGGAGGAACCGCCGCCGCCATGGATAACCTGAATAAGTACTTTATGATCAGCGAGATGCCCGTGGTATCTTCCTGCTACTGGAACATGGTCTTCGGCAACACGCCGGAAGAGGTCATGCAGGATGCGGAAGGCCTTCGCACCATGCGCCTGATCGGCCACAACATGGCCTGGCTCTTAAAGTGCATCGAAGCCGGAAAGGCTGCCGGCGTGGAGAGAAAGACCGAGCCCGCCGCCAAGACCAACTTTATTCGGTAACGCCTGTAAAAGAGTGTTCTTCGAGAAAAGAATGTTCCTCGAGAAAAAGAATGTTCTTCGAGAAAAAAGCGCTGCGCCCACGGTATTCCGTGAGCTGCAGCGCTCTTTCTTTATTTCTTATTTTCTTTTTTCGCAATCGCGAATCCACATTTCTATTGTTTAGTTCCCAAAATTGAATCCATTCCAGCCGGAGGTTTTTCCGGAATTATCGGAGCCGTTGTTCGGCGTCTGCTGTGTGCCGCCATCCGGTGTCTGCTGTGTGCCGCCGTTGCCGGGCGTCTGCTGCGTACCACCGCCGGGAAACTGCTGTCCGCCGTTGCCGGGCATCTGCTGATTGCCGTTATTCTGCCCGCCGTTCTGATTCTGGTTCTCGTTTACATAATCCTTGCGCAGGCCCAGGGTCATGGTCAGCTCTTTTTCCGTGTACTGGCCGTTTTCCACGCGCTGCACCTTCAGAGTGACCGTCGTGCCGCCGGCGTAATACTGCAGCTGATTGGTCAGCTGATCATAGGTCTTCACGCTCACACCGTTGAACTCGGTGATGATATCCTGCGTCAGCAGCCCCGCCTTCTGAGCCGGTCCATTCTCCACCACGGAGTAGACCAGAATGCCCTGCGGCATGTTGTAATACTGCGCCGCCGTGCTGTCAATATCCTGCAGCTGTACGCCCATGTAGGGATACTGATCTTCGCTGACCGCCTCTCTGGGAGACATGGAAGTCAGGTTCTCAATAATGGATTTAGCGGAAGAGATCGGGATGGCATAGCCCATACCCTCAACATCCGTCTCCGAATCCTTAGCAACGTTGATACCGATCAGTTCGCCGTTGGCATCCAGCAGCGCGCCGCCGGAGTTACCGGGGTTGATGGCTGCATCCGTCTGGATGGTATTCAGCGTCGTTCCCTCGGAGGTCGTGATCTCACGGTTCACCGCGCTGACCACGCCGGTGCTTACGGACTGCCCCAGACCCAGTGCGTTGCCGATCGCAATGACGGTCTCGCCCAGTCGCAGGCTGTCGGAATCGCCCATCTGAATGGCCTTGATGGAACTCTTGGTGGCATCTGACAGGCCGGAAAGCTTCACGCCTACCACGGCCAGATCGTTATTTTCATCGGTACCCTTAACATAAGCTTCCGCGGTAGAATCATCCGCAAAGCTGATGGTCAGGGTCTCGGCGTCGGCGACCACATGATTGTTGGTCACTACCCAAAGCTCCTCGCCGTCATCTCCGATGATGATGCCGGAGCCGGCACCGGTCACGGTATATTCATTGCCCTGGCCGCCCTGGTTCCCGTAGGCGCCCTGGCCGCCGTCAAAGCCGTAGAAATAATAATAGAAAGGATTGTATCCGCCGGCACTGTAGTCTTCATAGATCTGCGTGGTGGTGATGGCTACCACAGAGGGCATGGCCACATCTACCACATCCGTTACATCCAGTGCCTTTACAGCCGCCGTCTGACTCGCTCCGGCCGTCGCTGTTTCAATAGAGGCATTTTCAGATCCCTCTGCCGCCTGAGTCGCGGCCTCATTCGAGGCTGCCCCTTCCTGAGAAGCAATGCTTTCTCCCAGGCCGGTCCCCGGCAGAAGCACATCACGCTCAGATGATTCGCTCTCCGCCTTCGCGGCTTCCGTTCCTGCCTGTGCGGCTTCCGTCTCTGCCTGCGCCTCCTGCGTGGCTGGCGCCATCGCAGCTCCCAGCTGATGGTTGTTGAAATAATTGCCGATCACATAACTGGCACCGCCGACAACACCGCCGATGGCCAGCGCCGCGACCACCACGGCCGCAATCACCTTTCCGTTGCTCTTTTTCGGTCTGTTCCCACCGTTTCCGCCATTCTTGGCACGGTAGCGGCTTTCCTCATCGTAGGAATATCGACTGCCGGAAGGCTCACTGCCTTGATCATCGTAGGCATAGCGGTTCTTTCCGTCATCATAACCATAGGAAGACCGTCCGGTAGAAGAATCATAGCTGTAGGAAGCACTGCCTTCGGGTTCCTCTGTTCCGTTATCTTCAGCATCTCTCATATACGGCGGTTTGCGGTACTCTTCATTGTTTTGCATTTCCTGCTCGCGCTGTTCATCATCCATAGAATCATGCTCATAATACTCACTCATCTGTACACACCCCTTATCTCTTCCGGGTCAGCCGCCCCGGCATGTTTTCTTTTCGGCTGCGGAAGATAACCACCTCTCAATAGTGAAAGGTCTTTTCCTCTTCAGCTAATTGTGAGTATAGAACGCGTATGTGTTCAAAATGTGTTTTTCCCGCGTTTTTTTTGTTGAATTGGAACGAGTTTTCAGCCCTTTTCCCTCGTAATCTGCTTAGCCTTGGCCAGTGTGCAAAACCAGGCTCTCCGGAATGATTTACAACCCGTTTGAATACCGCAAGTATAAAATATGTTAAGCAGGAGACCTGATTTGTTCAAAACACTGTACTTCAGTTGTGTTTACAACCCGTTTTGAGGTTCAGCGGTAAGCTCTTTTCGATGTTTCCGGGTTGTAAAAGTTCTGTGAGAACATGATTTTGCCCAGAATACCATAAGAGGGATGAGGCAACCTATGTTGGAGCGAGGCGATCGGGTTGTAAATCGTTCCTAAGAAGCAATTTTTGAACATCCAAGGGAAATCCGGGCGGATGCGGGACTTTCACCTGTTGCAAACATGCGTCGCCCGGTGCACATCAAAGCAGGGGCTGTAAAACTCCCGTTTTCACAGCCCCTGCTTGCTTCTTTATTACGTTTGCTCAGCCGCCGGCTTCTTTTTGCCTGGCTTCCGGCTGTTTTACATTCTAGTTTCCGGCAACCTCTTCTATCCTCTGGCTGAGCTCCTGCACCGTGCCGGAGGGTTCGTACTCCGTATTGTTATACAGATACTCGTGCAGCTTCTTATCGTTGGAGGCCAGCGTGATGGGGTACATATAATACCGGCCGCCCTCCTGATCTCTTCCGTCGAAGGGGAATCCGGAGGAATCTTCAATATCATACCGGCCCATACCTGTCGCCAGGGTCAGCACCTCCGGCAGAGAAAAGCTGGAGGAAAGTCCCGGGAACACGGTGTTGCAGACTTTCAGTACCGTGGGCACGCCCGCGGACTGCGCCGCTGCCAGCGTCTTGGTCACCACCGTCCGCTGACGCTCGGTCCGCTTGTAATCATCCCCAAGGCCCTTTCTCAGGCGGCAGTAGGTGACGGCCTGAACACCGTCCAGGTGCTGCGTGCCTTCGGAGACATCCACATGGGAGGAATCCACGCCGGTGGAGTCAATGACCTCATCAATGTACTTATTGATGCCCTGGCACTCACCCTCGGAAAGTTCAATATCCAGCCCGCCCAGCATGTTGATGGTATCCGCCACCGTCTTCCAGTTGACCGTCACGTATTCCGTCACGTTCAGGTCGAAGTTCTTGTTGATGGTGGCCAGCTGTTCCTTCGCGCCGTATTTGTTGTAGACCTCCGTCAGCTTCATGGTCTCGCCCACGGTGGTCTCCACATAGGTGTCGCGGTAGATGGAAAGCAACTTCACTTTGCCGGTCTTTTTATTAATAGAAACGATGATATTGCTGTCAGCCAGCGTTCCGGCCTGCAGGGTGTTGTTGTCACGGGAGTCCACGCCGAAGATCATGAACGTGCGGTAGTTCTTCTGCTCCTCGCGAATAGATGCAGGCAGGTCCGGGTTTACCTCGATATCCGCGCTGCGGAAATCCGCCGGATCTACCTTGCCCCAGAGGGAAGCAACATAGGCTATACCACCGACGGCCACTGCCAGCAGCAACAACAGGATCACAACGACAGGCAGGCAGCCACCGCCGCGTTTCTTCCGGGGGGCACGCTCCCGACGGCCTTCGGAGGCCCTGCGGCTGCGGGCTTCTTCATCCGCCGCGTTGCGGCTCCTGCGCCTGCGATCTTCCTCCTCCGTCACGCTGCGGCTCCTGCGGCTGCGGGACGCTTCATCCTCATAGCTGCGTGCGCGTCTGCGGTCTTCCTCATAATCATCATACGGCCGTCTGCGGTCATCAACGCGAGAACTACGACGGTCGTCTTCATAGCTGCGGCTGCTCCGGCGGTCGTCCTCGTAACCGTAGTCCTCCTCTGCGCCGCGGCGGCCGCGCCCCTCATAGCGGCGCGAGTCGAAATCGTAGTCGTCATCCTGCGTATAATTGCGTCTCACGCGGTCACGCACGGAATACTCATCGTCCTTGTAATCATCATTGTAGGGTTTTCGTTTACGAGCCCTGGTGTTGGGCCGGCGGGCGCCCCAGTCTTCTTCTCTGGCCATGATAAGTCCACTCCCTTTCTTATTTTTAGTGACCTTTTGACCCTTGCATCATCATCTTCTTATCATCTCATTGCCCGGCAGCCGTCCATCGCCCGGAGGCCCCGCAGGGAAGCACCAGGCCGGTGCCGGTTACGGGCAGGCCCACTTCATCCGCTGCGACCGCGCCGCCCCGGCGGTTCTTCACTTCTATCCCCAGCAGATAGGAAAGCACGGAGGGCGCCAGCCCGGTGGTATAGGAATTGATCAGGAAAAACAGCGGATCCGGGGACAGGATGCCCGCGCAGGCAGCCACCAGCGGATGAATGGCATCCTCGATCTTCCAGATCTCTCCCTTAGGCCCCCGCCCATAGGAGGGCGGATCCATGATGATGGCATCATATGTGTTGCCGCGCCGTCCTTCCCTTTCCACAAATTTCATGCAGTCATCCACGATCCAACGGATGGGCGCTTCCGCAAGACCGGAAGATTTCGCGTTCTCTCTGGCCCAGGTGACCATACCCTTAGAGGCGTCCACGTGGGTCACCGCCGCGCCTGCCGCCGCGGCTGCCAGCGTGGCGCCGCCGGTATAGGCAAACAGATTCAACACCTTTACGGGACGTCCGGCCCCTCGGATCAATCCGGAGAACCAATCCCAGTTGACCGCCTGTTCCGGGAACAGGCCGGTGTGCTTAAAGCTGAAGGGCTTCAGCTGAAAGGTCAGTTCCCGATAGGAAATGCTCCACTGCTCCGGCAGGTCAAAAAACTCCCATTCGCCGCCGCCCTTTTTGCTGCGGTGGTAATGGGCATTGGGGCGATGCCAGCCCCGTGCCTTCCGGGGCGTATCCCAGATTACCTGAGGATCCGGACGTACCAGGAGATAATCTCCCCATCGCTCCAGCTTCTCCCCCTTGCTTGTATCCAGGATCTCATAATCCTTCCAGTCACTGGCTATCCACATACGCCACATTCCTCCCGCTATTTCCACATGTTATACTTCACGCGAACATTCTAACACGGAACCTGTCCCAGTACAAGGAAAGGTTTTCTTAACAATTGTAAAAGGTTTCGTTTCATAGGCGGATCGTTTACTGCCCTCACAAAAAAGGCTCATCAAAAAATTCAAAAAGTGCTTGCATTCATTTCGGCATCGTGCTATACTACCATTCGTTCGGGGCATTAGCGCAGTTGGGAGCGCGCCACACTGGCAGTGTGGAGGCCAGGGGTTCAAGTCCCCTATGCTCCACGAAAGAAAACCGTCACAAATCCTTATTTTTCAAGGGTTTGCGGCGGTTTTCTTTTTGTCATTTTCTTCTGTTTTGTTATAACGCTGTTATAATAGCGGATATTTTAGATTTTGTTTATATATTTGTCGTATATTTATGTCACTATTTCGCTATCACATCGAAAGCCTTAATTCCATCAATCACCTGCAGTTTTTCTTTTGACGTCTGACGCTTCCTTCGCTTCGATCTGCTGATCCTGAACAGCCAGCTTTTCCTTTTGCTTCATCAGGATATAATCCTGTTTCTCCAAATCGGCCCGGCCGCCATGCTCCGGTTCCTGATCAAGGTGGAGGCCATGCCTTTTGCAGATATCAAAAAGCATCGTCCGGCAGGCGGCATCGAAAGTCATTTTTCTGTTGTTCAGCTTGCCCGGC
>CAMNFR010000074.1 GCA_946537305.1 uncultured Lachnospiraceae bacterium
CAATGTGACAACAGGTACGTCCCTCTGTCACCTAAATCAGCTCGTGGATATCTGCGCTTTCGAGATCCGGATAGCATTCCGCCACGCCCGGATAAGTGATCTTTCCATCATAGGTGTTGATGGCGGAGTAGATCACAGGATTTCTCCGGCAGGCTTCCTCCAGTCCGTAAGCGGCAATCTGGAGACCATACCGAAGGGTAGCATTGGTAAGGGCAATGGTGGATGTCCGCGGTACAGCACCGGGCATGTTGCCGACACAGTAATGGACAATGCCCTCTTCAATGAAGATCGGATCGTCATGGGAGGTGACGCGAGAGGATTCTCCGCATCCTCCCTGATCGATCGCAACATCAACAAATACCGCGCCGGGGCGCATTTCCTTCAAATATTTCTTCTTAAAGAGCTTCGGTGTGGCGGCGCCGGGGATCAGGACACTGCCGATCACAACATCCGCATCGCGGACCGCCTTTTCGATATTGGCATCCGTGGAATACAGGGTCTGGATGCGGGAGCCGAAGAGGTCATCCAGATATTCCAGACGCTTCAGACTAATATCTATAATAGTGACATTGGCGCCCATTCCGACCGCGATCTTGCATGCATTGGTACCGACAGTGCCGCCGCCCAGGATCACAATATTGGCCTTCGGCGTTCCGGGGACGCCGGCGAGCAGAATACCTTCCCCGCCGAACCTCTTCTCCAGATACTTCGCAGCCTGCTGAATACTGAGCCGGCCGGCGATCTGGCTCATGGGGACCAGAAGCGGAAGACTGCGATCGCGCTCCATCAGGGTCTCATAGGCAACGCCCGTTACCTTCGCAGCAAGCAGCGCCTCTGTCTGCTCCGGATCCGGAGCCAGGTGCAGATAGGTGTAGAGGATCAGCCCCTCATGAAAGAGCGGATACTCCGATGGCAGCGGCTCCTTGACCTTCACCATCATTTCCACCTGCTTCCATACTTCCGCGGGGTCCGGGATGAGCTGTGCCCCCGCTGCCGCATACTCCTCGTCCGTAAAGCCGGAACCAAGGCCTGCGCCACACTCGATCAAAACTTCATGCCCTGCCGCGGCATATGCCTTCACATTGTCCGGAGTCAGGCCGACCCGGAATTCATTATTCTTGATTTCCTTCACGCAACCGATTCTCATAGCGAACTCCTTTCTACCTAAATAAAGCGGTACAAAAACCCTTATATAAATGATATCACAAATGTACAGAAAATTCAATGCTATTGACCCACATTGCAGGTATCTTTATAATTAGCAGTAGGGCCAAATAGCTCTTGGCGGAGAAAGAATAGCAGAGGAGTGGATATATGGCGAATCTGATGGATTATCTGGAGTGGCGGGGGGATGTTTCTTTTGCGACAGATCCCTTCAACGAGGTGGACAATCTGATCCTGGCGGAGCTGGCCTATGTGGATTTTTCGAGCTGTGTCCCGGGGATGGCTTCCGAGCGGCGGGTGAGTATACGAGAGGCCGCGGAATGGTTCTGGAGCCAGCACACCCGGGAGGAGGTGCTGGCCAGCCGCACGCTGTATCACATGGCTCCGATGATTCTGGAGAAGCTGCCGGATGCGCCTCGGTTTGCCGGAGTGGAACTGACGGGATACACGAATGTGGTCTCGGATGAGACGGATGAACAGATGGCGGCGATGACGTGTTTCTTGCCTGACGGCACAGCCTATGCGGCATTTCGGGGGACAGACGACACCATCACGGGCTGGAAGGAGGACTTTAACCTCAGTTTCCTGCCCCAGACCCCGGGACAGCGGCGGGCGGCGGAATACCTGTCGGAAATGTTTGCCGGGACGGAGATGCCGATTCGGGTGGGCGGCCACTCCAAAGGAGGAAATTTTGCGGTGTATGCCGCTGCTTTCTGCAAGACGGAAATCAGGGAACGGATCCGGGAGGTGTATACCAATGATGGACCGGGATTCCTGAAGGACGTCACCTCCCGAGAGGAATATCAGGAGATTCTGCCGCGGATTATCAGTATCATCCCTGAGGAGTCGGTGTTTGGCCTGCTGCTGGACAGCAGCTATAAGCACCGGGTGGTGCGAAGCAGTGAAAGAGGACTTCGGCAGCACGACGCGCTTTCCTGGATGGTGCGGCGGAACCGGTTTGAGGCGGTCCCGGCAAATTCCGAGGTAAGCCGTTTCCTGAATCTGACATTGTCACGCTGGATAGAGGGTGTTCCTCGGGAGGAGCGAAAGGAATTTGTGGATACCGTATTCAGCGTAATCGAGGCGGCTGGAGAGGACACGGTGTCCGGGCTGCAGCGGGACGGTCTGAAGAGCCTGCCGGAAATGGCCCGGTTCTTATGGCGGATGGATGAGGAGGACCAGAGGCGGCTCCGGGGAATCCTAAGGGAACTGCTCCGCGCCGGAACTGAGGCATGGAAAGAGAGAAAATAACCCAAAGAGGAGAAGAAAAGATGATGAATATTCGACCGGTTGTGGCGGAACACATCACCCGCTACGGCGAAATCTATGCGGAGGCATTTTCCGGGGAGCCTTGGAACGACCCGTGGAAGCCGGAGGATGCGGCTATCCATGTCCGGGAACTTCTGGAGACGAAGACGGCCTACGGACTGGAATATGTGGAGGACGGCAGAGTGGTGGGATTTCTTGTTGGCACCTCAATGCTGTTCCACTACGGCAGAACGTTTGAAATCAATGACCTGGCGGTGGAGCCTGCCTCTCAAGGCCGCGGAATCGCACATCAGCTCTTAGAGAGGTGCAAGCATGACATGAAGGAACGCGGGATTGTCGGAATCCATCTGATCACCGGCGCCGACAGCTTTCTCCCCGAATTCTATGCACGCCACGGCTTCAAGCGCGAGACGGAAGTGATTTTGATGGGGATGGAACTGTGAAAAAACTTGTCATCGTAAATGGCTATGATGGAGAAATCCGTTGTTTATACGTACGTTTTACGGTATACTGAGATAAAAACCGGATCCATGAGAAAACCGTGAATCGAAAGGGGGAGCAGACCGCATATGAATTCTATGGAGATCGTGATCACAAGCCGCGGCGCAGGCATGCAGATGGCACTCGAAAAGACAGAGCAGATCGGCCGGGATAGCGGTCTGTCCCCGAAGGAAATGCTGCATCTCCGCCTGCTGGCGGAGGAGCTCTTCGGCATGGTCCGGGGCGTCGTCGGTGAGGTGAAGGCCTGGTACAGGATCGACCATCTCGGGAAGCATTTTGCGTTTCATCTGCAGTCGAACATCGCACTGAATCAGGGCACGTGGAATCAGCTGCTGGCCCTCTCCACCAGCGGCACGAACAGCGCAGCCGTGGGATTCATGGGGAGGCTCCGGGAGATGATCACGCTGATGCTGCTCCCGCCGGACGATGGACTGCAGGCCCGCGCGCCGGAAATGATGAATTTGGGGCGCCCGGCAGCCTCTCGGGTCAACAGTGACAGATACGACTGGTCGCTCAAGACCTATCGGGTCGGCGTCGAGAGCACACTTGGGAGAGACGAGTATGCCAGGAAGGCCAAGGATGAACTGGAAAAATCCATCGTCGCCAACATCGCAGACGACGTCAGCGTCGGCATCGAGGGATCTTATGTTGAGATCACCATCATGAAAGATTTTGGCAGATGATATAAAATCGAGGTAACTGTTCGGGACCACGCGAAAATTAACAAAAAAAACAAAGAGCTGTGAAACGAAAGATTCGTTCGTTTTCACAGCTCTTCATGAAGGGCGTCATTGATAAGTTCGGCATGGATATCACTTTGGAAGCAGGCGAGGGTACACTCCGAATCAACCTGAATCTCGCGGAGGATGGCTGGTATTCTCCAAGGATGCCCAATGGGAGACGAGAGAGGGATACATCAGCTATAGCGGCATCTTCTACAACGGACGCTTCGACGCCTATCACAAATGTCCGATCTACTGGGGATTGCTTATATAGATCGCATAATTCTATTCGGATAACGGCGGGGGATTATCAGAAGCCAGGGATTCAGTTAAGGAAGAAGAGGTATGAGCAGAAAACTGAGACTAATAACAACTGCTATTATGGCTTTTATTATGTGTGTGGTCATGAGTTTCCTGGTGACCGCGATCAACCGGGGCGTTCATGTGGCCACGATTCTGCCGTGGCTGAGAAACTGGGTCATTGCTGTCGTTGCGCTGTACCCGGTATCATACACAGTGACGCCGTTTGTTTCGAGCAGGCTGCAGGGGGCAGGGCTTCGCGGCCGGCTTTTTCATGCCGCCCGTGCTGTCATCCTCGGCACGGTGTATGCGCTGTGGATGACCTTTGTTATGACAGCGGTGAACGCCGGCTTTACTGCCAGATTCCTGGCAGCCTGGATGAAATCTTTCCTGATCCTGGTAGGGATAGCAGCCGTGCTGCTTTACTTCCTGATCCCTCCGGTGCAGCAACTCGCAAAACAGATCTGCGACGGCAGGTGAGATAAGAGGGGATAACAATAGGCCCAGTGTCATCATCCACCCCTTACTTCGGAAAGCCGAACAGGGTGAAGTATATGATCATGGATACCACATCGAACACGACAAAGACACCCAGAATAATCAGCGCAATCTTCACCCCCGACTTCGCTCGATCCAAATTCTCTTCCGTGAATACTTTTTTCTTCACTTCGCTTACCATTTCTGAATCGGCGGAGGGCTCTGCCTGGCGCTCGGGCGCCTTGTCCAGCACCAGCTCGTCCAGCGAGATCTCGAAGAGATCGCTGATTGCGACCAGCTTCTCCATATCCGGCGTGGAATCCCCCACCTCCCACTTTGAAATAGTCTGCCGGGAAACATTCAGGCGGTTCGCCAGTTCTTCCTGAGACAGGCCTTTTTGTTTCCTGAGCTGATACAACTTGTTATTAAACTCCATGAAATCACGTCCTGCCTTTCCAAATTTTTATCACGGCCGCCGCAGCGATTCCCAGCGCGGCGGTTGTGATGATACTGGCCTCTAGTCCGTACGCGCCGCCGTTCAGGATCGTGGCGCCGTTCAAGCGAAAGAGGAAAATCCCCTCTCGGAGACTCTCGCTCCCGCTCAGAGACAATCCCATCATTATATATAACACATAATTCCACATGCTATGCAGCCCGCACGCCATCCACAGACTCGACCGCCACAGAACGAGGGCGGAGAAGATGATCGAGATCAGGTACAGATTGATGATGCCCGCGACCGCGAACCCGAACTCCGCCTCGAGCAGACTGGGTAAATGCGGAAGGGCAAATGCCGTCGAACTGATCCCTATGGCCGCCGGCAGCGAAACCTTTCCCCGCAGCGACTGCAGCAGGAATCCGCGGCACAGTATTTCCTCCGCAGCTCCCTGGATGGCAAATGCCGGCACCCAGAGCAGAAGCCCCGCGATATTTTCTGTCTTGTGAACACCAGAAAATGTCAATGAACCACAGAGAACGTGTACGCATACTATTATAAACAACAGAATGACAGCAAGCAATGCTCCGATGAGATAATTTGCGGCATTTCCTGACAAACCGATGGAAGCAGCTGACCTCTTCTCGACGAACCGACAGTAGGCGATGCCCGCGAGCGCAAAAATAACAAATCCATAATAAGGAAGCAGATCGGCGAGCATCCCCGCAGGCATGACGCCGTGCAGCGGATCATACCCCATGGCAGACAGCAACCCAATGATGATTCCCTCACCCAGAACCGCCGAGCCCCAATAGATCAGCGCGAAGGCCAGCGATTTCTTCAGGACAAACGCAGCCGCAGACATATCCTGCTCGCTGCGCAGGGGATTCAGATGCCCGAGACGTCTGAGATGTTTCGAGTGATTCAGGTGATTCTGGTGACTCAAATGATGTGCCAGGATTGTTTTCATGATAAAGACCTCCCGTCGTTTGATGACAATATCGTACGATTTACGCCCGAAAAACACCACCAACCGCCGTTAACAATCCGTCCACGAACCC
Source organism: uncultured Lachnospiraceae bacterium (assembly GCA_946537305.1). GTDB lineage: Bacteria > Bacillota > Clostridia > Lachnospirales > Lachnospiraceae > UBA3305. The sequence goes on from CAMNFR010000074.1 coordinate 5,931, forward strand.
TGACAAACCTGTTAACGGCTGTTGCGGTGACGCTGGGTGACATGGGGGATGACAGTCAGAAACGTCCTTATTGTCATCAGGTGGAAGGCGGATGAAATCTGTGCTATAATTGTCACGATATGCAGTAGATAAGATGACAAGCGGAAACGTCCCTACTGTCATCGCCTGTTACGGAGAGTAACAGCTCTGCTACAGACCGTCCCTTTACTGTCACTTGGAATCTGAACTATGATGAGGCTGTAAAGAAAACCGCGACAGCGGATGCAATTTACCCGCTCATTCGCAGAAAAAAGATGCGCAAGGGTGAGTGGCTTGCAGACCTTTTTGTCGGGCCGGGAATCATCCAGGGCGCCGATTATCTGGATGATATGTCAGCATACTATCTTGTCGAATCCAAAGGGAAGCAGCTGCTCGTGAACGTGTCGGAAGATTTCATAACAAGCAGAGAGTTGGCGAACAAGGTGGACCCCAGGAAATTTGACTTTGGGTATTATACGTTCAGGAAGGCAACATATCGATTGATCTGACCGAAAAGATAGATGAAAAGGACCGGATACAGGAAGAAGGGTATCGAAATGGGAAAAAGGAAGCGTATTAAAATTGTTCGCGGAATCCTGATCGCCGTCGGTATTTGCGGTGGTTTGCTTGGATTCGTTTTCATCGCTTTTGTGTTCCTTTTTTTGTTCGGAGGCCCGCCGAAGGTTATACGGGATGAAGATCAGTATGCAGAGACCATGCATAAGTACACCCAGGAAGTGGTAGGAAAAGTGCATACCGGGTTCTTTACTTTTCCTCAGACAATACCCGAAAGTGCGTTTGAGAGCGGAAATACACCTGTCTTTTATTTTTCCTATCAGGATACATGGGATGATCCGACGTGTGAAGTGTATCTGAAGTGTACATATTCCGACGAGGATTATGCAAAAGAAATCGACAGACTGAAAAACAGTGTATATACACTCGAAGGCGAACACGGAGAAGTGAGCGCGATGCTGGAATTTGAGGAGACTGGGCGGTTTGCGTATCCCGTTTATAAGGCTATCGATGGTGATAACTCTTCCTATGAATATGCGATGGATCTGGGAGAAAACAGGATCGCATACATTTATACTTCGTTTAAGAACACTCCCGGATCGTTAAAAAAGATTCCCAGAGAGTATCTGCCGGATGATTACGCAGAAACTATCCAAAACAGTACATTTTCGAACCATGGTTACAATGTTTATGTGACAGAAGAAACCGATGAATTTAAAGCGTATGATTACGGCGAGAGGTTTTGAGGTGACAAACGTCCCAATTGTCATCCCCAATGTCGTTTTTTGCATTTTCATAGTAGAATTGTTATAAATTATATGCTATGTTTATTGTAGGTACAGTATTTCCATGTTCGGAGCAGCCAGTACGGTTGCTGTGACAGTGAATTGGGGATAACGGAGGATGTAAGATGGGAAAGAGATTCTTATTATACATTGTGTCAGCATTTATCATGTTCTTCCCTGCAAAAATGGTCATAGCGGATGCTGATATCACTCCGCCGGAAGTCGACGGATCCAAACTCACCAAAGTCATGCCGGAAGGGAAAGATTCACTTGCGCCCGGTGACGCAGCGACACTGTCCGTAAAGATCACGGATGAGAGCGAATTACGATTTGCTTCTCTTTATTACCGGAACAAAGACAATGGCAAAGACCGTAATATTCTTCTGGCGAAAAAAGAAGGAACAGAAGACATCTGGGAAGCAACATTTGAAGTTGATGAGCAGACTGCTCCCGGTATGTGGCAGATATTCTATATCCTAACGAAGGATATCTATGACAATGAAGCGTATTTATATAACAGCTGCATGATCAACATGACTCCGAGCTATGATATGACTGCAGTGGACATCATTGTGGCCGGAACGAGTCTTGATAATACGCCGCCGGTCATTGATCCGGACTCCCTGATGGCGACGCTTCCTGAGGGCAGAGACTTCGCTGTTTCCGCTGGGGGCGCAAAAATCAGTGTTGCGATATCTGATGAAGGAGTGGGAATCAGCCAGGCCGACGCGATATATATCCAGCCGATTTCCGGGGAAGAACTGCATTTACAGCTGAATTATCAAGAAGAATCCCAAAAGTGGGAAAAAGAAATCTCTCTGAATGGAACCAATGAATTCGGCACATGGAAACTATATAAAATAGAGGCCCGGGACAAAGCCGGAAATAGAACGGAAATCACAAACTCTGAACTGGATCCGGAATCGACGGCAGACTTAAGTGCCGGCAGCTTTTTCGTGAGATGTACGGTTGCCTTCCAAACAAGCGGCGGCAGCAGCATTGATCCGCAGTATGTCGTATCTGGGGGAAATGCTGTCAAACCGGAGAATCCGACCATGGGCGACGGTGCATGGCAGGGCGGCGGTGACTTCGTCGGCTGGTATGCGGATGAAGCTTTCGCTCAGGAATTCAACTTCAACCTTTGTAAGCGAGGATTCTCCATCCTCTTAGGGTGGAGATGAATCACCCCTCTCTTCACTTTTGAGTACCCCGGTCATACACTGCTTTGTGCTTTCTGGCGCTTGG
>CAMNFR010000075.1 GCA_946537305.1 uncultured Lachnospiraceae bacterium
TCCCCGGCGAGATATGACCACGGCTCTCCGTAGTTACATTAGCATCCCTACAAACCTATATTTGTTCGAAGGTTATCTTTACAGGATATTTTCTGAAGATTTATATAAGAAATAGAGCGATAAGAAATACCGATACCGCCGGATTGTAAAAGCGGCGGTTTTTTGTTATAGTAAAGGGAAATGATGCGGGGGAGGGTCAATGGATATGTCGGAAGCACGGAGTACATCGCTTGCAAATAAATGGTTCAATTTAAAGGAGATCCTTCGGGGATATAAAAGTGCTGCCATTGCTTTTTCGGGAGGTGTTGATTCTACACTGTTGCTTTTTGCGGCGCATGAGGCGCTGGGAGATCAGATGGCGGCCATCACCGCTACAGCTCCTTTCTTTCCGGAGCGGGAGCAGAAAGAGGCGTCGGAGATCTGCCGGCAATTGGGAGTGAAACATATTCACTGCACAGCCGAGGCCATGAGTCTGCCTGCTTTCACGGAGAATCCAGCGGACCGTTGTTATATTTGCAAGAAGCATGTTTTTGGAAGGATTCAGCAGATCGCAGAAGAAAACGGACTGGCTGTAGTCTGCGAGGGAACGAACCGGGATGATGAAGGCGATTATCGTCCGGGCATGCGCGCCATCGCAGAACTGAAAATAAAAAGTCCGCTGCGGGAAGCAGATCTGTATAAGGAGGAGATACGGGCGCTTTCCCGTCATTTTGGTCTCCCGACGGCGGATAAGCCTTCCTTTGCCTGCCTGGCGTCCCGATTCCCTTATGGAGAGACCATTACGCAAGAGAAGCTGAAGCGGATTGATCTGGCGGAACAGTTCCTGCAGGACCTGGGCTTCCGGCAGGTGCGCGTGCGAATCCACGGGGAGGTGGCGCGGATTGAAGTGATGCGGGAGCAGATGGATGATTTCCTTCGGAGGGATATCCGAACAGAGGTGAATGACCGCCTGAAAGAACTGGGATTTTCGTATGTGACCGTGGATCTGGCCGGTTTTCGTTCCGGATCCATGAATGAAGTGTTGAACCGCTAACGTAAGAAATGAAGAAAAGAAAGTCCGCATCAGATCGTTTAGAGGAGGATCTTTATGGGAGATGTTGATATACAGAATAAGGAATATCCGGAAGCTTTCTCCCGGACAGCCCTTCTATTGGGAAAGAAGCGGCTGAAGCGTCTGTCAGAGTGCCGCGTGGCCGTTTTCGGCGTGGGCGGTGTGGGCGGCTATGTGGTAGAAGGACTGATCCGCAGCGGCGTGGGAGCGCTGGACCTGATCGATAATGACACAGTCGCGGAGAGCAACCTGAACCGGCAGATCATCGCCACATGTGATACCATCGGACGAGCCAAGGTGGATGTGGCCAGGGAGAGATGCCTGTCCATCAATCCGCAGGCACAAATCCGTACCTACCAGTGCTTTTATCTTCCGGAGACACAGGATCAGTTCGATTTTACACAGTATGATTATGTGGTGGATGCCATCGATACGGTTACGGGGAAGATTGCGCTGGTGCTGCAGGCGCAGCAGGCGGGGGTGCCGATTATTTCTGCCATGGGCGCCGGCAATAAGCTGGACCCCACGGCATTTGAGGTGGCGGATATTTATGAAACGTCGATCTGTCCCCTGGCACGAATCATGCGTAAAGAGTTGAAGAAGAGAGGCGTGAAACATCTGAAGGTAGTCTATTCCCGGGAAGAGGCCCTGACGCCCCTGTCAGAAGAAAATCAAAGTCCGGAAACGCAATCACGCAGGCGTTCTACGCCCGGTAGTGTTTCTTTTGTTCCGTCCGTAGCCGGACTGATCATCGCCGGTGAAGTGGTAAAGGACTTGACACTTTTTCTTCCCCGGGTATAATAGTAACGTATGGGAAGAACACTTGTTCACAGTTAGGGCATGAATAAAAATGAAGATAGATGCCCAAGAAAAGGCGCGATGATAATCGTTCATAGAACACGCCTGAAGAAACGGAGAAGATAGTTTTGGCGCAACAAAAACGGAAAACAAAGAAAAAGACCGCAAGCCAGAGCGGCAGCACCAGGTCTGGCAGCAGTACCAGGTCGAGTGGGTCTACCAGGAAGGCTTCTGCCTCCCGGTCCTCCGCGCAGCCTGAGCAGATGCAGCTGCCGGTGAAACAGGGGGGAGGCAGCCATATGGGTGGAGAGATCGCCGTGCTGGCGGTCTTTGCGCTGTGCGTGCTGCTTTTCCTGGGAAATCTGGGACTGGCCGGTCGTGTAGGCGAGGGACTTCGAAGCTTCCAGCTGGGGACCTTTGGCACCCTGGGGTATGCGTTCCCTATCTATTTGCTGTGGTTTGCTCTGTTTGATTACATCAATATGAATAAGGTTCCGGGAAGCACGGTGATCAAACTGCTGGCTTCCTTTTTTGCCTATGTTTCCGCCTGCGGGCTGATGGAGCTTTTGGGCGGACGCAGCATTCGTATTGCCATGACTCTGACGGAGTGCTACCGCTACGGGGCGGACGGCATCAATGGCGGCTGGTTCGGCGGACTTTTCTATTTGAAGCTGTATCCGATTATCGGCGTGCTGGGGACCTATGTAGTGGTAATTGCACTGCTGATCATCAGTTTTGTGGTGGCGACCGGAAGATCCTTCGTGCAGCCGCTGCAGGAGCGCAGCGAGCGTATGCTTCGCAATGCCCGTCAGGAGCGGGAATATCGCCGGGAGGCGGCTGCTCTCCGCCGGGAAGAAGCAGACCTGGCTCGTCAGGAACGCCGCCAGGAGGAACTGGAGACCAGGCGCAGCAATCTGAAGGCCAGAAGTCTTGCCTTTGGAGAGGCTACAAAGCTGACAGAGGACGACGAAGAACCTGCAACAGCCGCTGTACCGGTATCCGGAGTAGAATCGAAGGAAGATGTGCCGGCAAAGAAGAAGACCGTTACGGCAGAGCAGATCCGTGAAGCCGAAGAGCGGGAAGCCAGGGCACGGAATGAACAGGAAGCGGCTATGCCGGGCCGAAAAGGCAAGGGCGGCATCGGGGATGAATATCTGCCCCGGCGTGAAAAGAGAACGCTTAGCGAACTGAGTGAGATGGACGATCCCGGACGCCGGGAGATGTTCATTACCCTGAAAAAGGATGATGAAGGCAGCAAGGCCGGCAAAAAGAAAAATGATGATCGTCCGCTGGATGTGATCCCTGTGGAGCCGGTCATCCACATGCATAACGATGTACCGGTGACCGGAATTGGGGATACTACGGTGGATGTTCGTATTCATCAGCGTGCGAAAGTGCCTGCAGGGATGTCCGCTGCAGCTTCTGCGGCAGAAAAGGCTGCGGGGAGTACTGCAGAAAATACTGTGCCTGTGCCGACAGAGAAGAGCGTCGAAATGCATGCGCATCCCGCAGCGGAAGACTACTCGGATGAAGATGCCATGGCCGGTTATGATGATTTTGATGATTCTCCGGTAGATACGGCAGCCCGTGTTCCTTCCGGAAACGCAGAGAATTTGCCTTCCCATGATAAGGGGATGGAAGCAGCCGGAAAGAGCAGCGCAAAGACTGCCTCCGGCAGCAGCTTGTCGGGACGCAGTAACGGCACATCAGCCGAAACAGGCAGCATCTGGCGGACCGGTGACCCGGCGGACGGCAGCTCCGGCGTTACATTCACCAGCGCAAAGCCGGCAGAGCCGGAACCGCCGGTGGTAAAAAAAGAGTATCAGTTCCCGCCCATTTCTCTGCTCAACGCAGGAAAGCATAATTCCGCCGCCTCGGCGGAGACACTGCGGGCGACAGCTGCCAAACTGCAGCAGACCCTGCGGGACTTTGGCGTGGGCGTTACGGTCACGGATATTAGCTATGGCCCTACCGTCACTCGTTATGAGCTGCAGCCGGATCAGGGTGTCAAGGTTTCCAGAATCGTGGGCCTGCAGGATGATATCAAGCTGAATCTGGCAGCTACGGATATCCGTATAGAAGCACCCATCCCCGGCAAATCCGCCGTGGGCATCGAGGTGCCGAACCGGGAGCCGGAAATTGTATATCTGCGGGAACTGGTGGACAGCGATCCCTTCCGCAAGGCAGCTTCCAAGCTGAGCTTTGCTGTGGGCCGGGGCTTAAGCGGCGATGTAATGGTCACAGATCTGGTCAAGATGCCGCACCTGCTGATCGCCGGATCGACCGGCTCCGGAAAATCCGTTTGCATCAATACCTTGATCATGAGTATTCTGTACAAAGCGCATCCGGATGATGTGAAGTTGATCCTGATTGACCCTAAAGTAGTAGAATTGTCCATTTATAACGGCATTCCTCATTTGATGGTACCTGTGGTCACAGATCCCAAAATGGCAAGCGGCGCCCTGAACTGGGCCGTCGCGGAGATGGAAGACCGTTATCACAAATTTGCGGAATTCAATGTCCGTGATATCAAAGGATATAACCAGAAGGTGAAGGCCGCGGAGGACCCTGGTCTCACGAAGCTGCCGCAGCTGGTGGTCATCGTGGACGAAATGGCCGATCTGATGATGGTTGCCTCTAACGAGGTGGAAGAGGCCATCTGCCGTCTGGCGCAGAAGGCCCGTGCAGCCGGCATTCATCTGGTGCTGGCCACACAGCGCCCCTCCGTGGATGTTATCACCGGCCTGATCAAGGCCAATGTTCCATCCCGAATCGCCTTCGCTGTTTCCTCCAGTACGGACTCCCGTACCATCCTGGACATGGGCGGTGCAGAAAAGCTTCTGGGCAAGGGCGACATGCTGTTCTATCCCTCCAACTATCCGAAGCCGGTCCGTATTCAGGGCGCCTTCGTCAGCGATGAGGAAGTGGAGAGCGTGGTTTCCTTTATTACGGATCAGACCGACGGTCCGGTAAACACCCAGGCACTGCAGCAGAAGATGGCTGCCGCGGTCTCCAAGGATACCGGCACCGTAGGCGCCGGAGAGCGTGACGCGCTGTTCGAACAGGCAGGCCGTTTCATCATTGAAAAGGAAAAAGCGACCATCGGAAACATGCAGCGCGCTTTCCGCATCGGCTTTAACCGTGCGGCCCGCATTATGGACCAGCTGGCTGATTACGGCGTTGTCGGACCGGATGAAGGGACTAAGGCGCGAGAGATTCTCATGACGATGGAGGAGTTCGAGGAGCTTATAAACCGCCTGAACGGGCTGTAAAAAGTTTGACACGTTAATGCGAAAAAGTGTGGACATCACTAAAAAAATCGTGTATGATATTTTCTGTTGTAGAAATAATGCAGCTATTCAATATCATGCGAATAGAGAAGGAGTCGATGGAGAATGATTAAAGTTGCTATCGCCGGATACGGCAATCTTGGAAAAGGTGTAGAAAAAGCTGTTGCAAAGAATGCGGATATGGAACTGGTGTGTGTGTTTACCCGCAGAGATCCTGCTTCTCTGACCGTGGCTTCCGGTGTGCCGGTCGTCGCCATGGCGGATATGGCAGCCTGGACGGATAAAGTGGACGTGGTGGTCCTTTGCGGCGGAAGCGCCACGGATCTGCCGAAGCAGACACCGGAGGTGGCCTCCCTGTTCAACGTGATCGACAGCTTTGATACACACGCGAAGATCCCGCAGCACTTTGCGGCTGTAGATGCAGCTGCAAAGCAGGCCGGCAAGTTAGCCATGATCTCCGTGGGCTGGGATCCTGGTATGTTCTCCCTGAACCGTGTGTACGCGGAGTCCATTCTTACCGATGGCAGCACCTATACCTTCTGGGGCAAGGGCGTCAGCCAGGGTCATTCGGATGCGATCCGCCGGATCCCGGGCGTAAAGCGCGGCATTCAGTACACCGTGCCGGTGCCGGAGGCCATTGAGGCAGTTCGTGCCGGAAAGAATCCGGAGCTTACTACCCGTCAGAAGCACACCAGAGAGTGCTTTGTGGTGGCAGAGGAAGGCGCAGATAAAGCAGCCATCGAGGAAGCCATCAAGACCATGCCCAACTATTTTGACGAATACGATACCACCGTGAACTTCATCACGGAAGAGGCGTTTGAAGCGGATCACAAGGGACTGCCTCACGGCGGCTTTGTGATGAGAAGCGGCGTGACCGGAGAGGGCACGAACCAGCTGATCGAATATTCCCTGACCCTGGGCTCCAATCCGGAGTTCACCGCCAGTGTGCTGGTCTGCTTCGCCCGCGCGGCGGTCCGTCTGGCTGCCGAAGGACAGTGCGGTGCGAAGACCGTTTTCGACATTGCGCCTAAGTACCTCTCCCCGCTGTCGGATGAGGAGCTGCGCGCACATCTGCTGTAAAACTGAATTAATATGAACAAAGAAGAGGATGGTCAACCCTCCTCTTTTTCAATCATTTCCCGGATCTTCTGTTTTTCTTCCTCGGTCAGTTCATCCTCCGGCTTCTTTCGGAAAGGGTCATTCTTCTGCATCAGCACCAGAAGTGCGTACAGAAGGATAGGCACGGCGATGCTCATGACCATGGTGCCCTTTAACATGTCCCGGGCAGCGTCAGAGCCGATGAGCGCCAGTACAATATTTACGATATACATCAGCAGCAGCAAAGTGATCCCAATGATGGCCAGGATCTGTCTTGTTTTTTTCTTCATGGACGGAACCCTCCCGCAGGTATTATAACCATATTTCCGGGAATGTGTCAAATAAACATGAGGGACATCTGCATCAGTTTTACAGACTTTGCGAAGAGTAAATATAAAAGTAAAAAATTTTTAATATTCGGAAGTTTCATTTGACTTTTCATGGTTGATGGTTATAATTAGATTGAAGCTTTTTGTGCAAGTTTTTGGTTGCTGTGAAGCATCTGGATTTTTGCACAATATATAAAATTTTTATCAACCAGGAGGAATGAATTCATGGCTCGTAAAATGAAAACCATGGATGGCAACAATGCCGCTTCGCATGTTTCTTATGCGTATACGGACGTTGCTGCAATCTACCCCATCACCCCTTCATCCGTTATGGCGGAAGTGGCCGACACCTGGGCAACCGAAGGCAGAAAGAACATCTTCGGTCAGGAAGTCAAGATCGTTGAGATGCAGTCTGAAGCCGGTGCAGCCGGTGCCGTACACGGCTCTCTGTCTGCCGGTGCTCTGACGACCACCTACACCGCATCTCAGGGTCTTCTTCTGATGATCCCGAATATGTACAAGATCGCCGGTGAGCAGCTTCCCTGCGTTATCGACGTATCTGCCCGTACCGTATCTACTCATGCGCTTTGCATCTTTGGTGACCACTCTGACGTATATGCATGTCGTCAGACCGGTTTTGCCATGCTCTGCGAATCCTCCGTACAGGAAGTCATGGACCTGACGGCTGTCGCTCACTGCGCTGCCATCAAGGGCAAGGTTCCGGTACTGAACTTCTTCGATGGTTTCCGCACCTCTCACGAGCTGCAGAAGATCGAAGTCTGGGATTATGACGATCTGGCTGACCTGGTAGACCAGGATGCGATCGACGAGTTCCGCGCCAGAGCCCTGAACCCGAATCATCCGGAGCAGTGGGGTTCCGCTCAGAACCCGGATGTCTTCTTCCAGGCTCGTGAAGCATGCAACACCACCTATGAAGCGTTCCCGGCTGTCGTAGAAGAGTACATGAACAAAGTCAATGCCAAGATCGGCACCGACTACAAGCTGTTCAACTACCACGGCGCTCCGGATGCCGAGCACGTGATCATCGCTATGGGTTCCGTCTGCGAGACCATCGATGAGACCGTAGAATATCTGCTGGCTAAGGGAGAGAAGGTCGGCCTGATCAAGGTTCGTCTGTATCGTCCTTTCAGCGTGAAGCATCTGCTGGCTGTGATGCCGAAGACTGTGAAGCAGATCTCCGTTCTGGACCGCACCAAAGAGCCCGGTTCCATCGGCGAGCCTCTGTATCTGGATGTTGTTGCTGCCCTGAAGGACACCGAGTTCCACAATGTACCGGTATTCTCCGGCCGTTATGGTCTGGGTTCCAAGGACACCACCCCTGGACAGATCATCGCGATCTATCGCAACACCACCAAGAAGAAGTTCACCATCGGTATCGTGGATGATGTCACCAATCTCTCCCTGGAGATCGGCGAAGATCCTGTGACCACTCCTGCTTCCACTATCTCCTGCAAGTTCTGGGGTCTGGGTGCGGATGGTACCGTTGGCGCCAACAAGAACTCCATCAAGATCATCGGTGACCACACCGATCTGTATGCTCAGGCTTACTTTGAGTATGACTCCAAGAAGTCCGGCGGTCTGACGATCTCTCACCTGCGTTTTGGTAAGGATCCGATCAAGTCCACCTACTTCATCTCCAAGTCCAACTTCACTGCCTGCCACAATCCTTCCTATGTACGTAAGTACAACATGGTTCAGGAAGTCGTGGACGGCGGCTCCTTCCTGCTGAACTGCCAGTGGGATATGCAGGGCCTGGAAGAGAATCTGCCCGGACAGATGAAGCGCTACATCGCCGAGCATAACATCAACTTCTACACCATCGACGGTATCAAGATCGGTAAGGAAATCGGTCTGGGCGGCCGCATCAACACCATCCTGCAGTC
>CAMNFR010000076.1 GCA_946537305.1 uncultured Lachnospiraceae bacterium
TTACCGCACTTCACCGCTGCAGTGGGTCACAGCTAAACGTCCCCAATGCCCCATATTTTTGCTCCAGAGCCAGATGAACAGGGTCTCAAGAGCTACCAGCACCACGCCGATGCCGATGTCGGCATTTCGGAAGGTGGTGACCATCTTGTCAGGCGCCTCGGAAGGATCGCTTTCGGCGTCCGGCGTCAGATCAGATCATATGAGGAAGCAGTACCTCCCGCTCGGGCACCAGGACCTCCTTGACGGCCCGCTGACTGACCCAGCGCATCATGTTTGTGGCGGAGCCTGCTTTGTCGTTGGTTCCCGACGCCCGTGAACCGCCGAATGGCTGCTGTCCCACCACGGCACCGGTAGGCTTCTCATTCACATAGAAATTGCCCGCCGCATGAACCAGATAACGGGAGATTTTCAGCACCGCGCTGCGGTCACTGGCATACACTGCACCGGTGAGACCGTACTTTGTACTGGTATCACAGAGCATCAGCGCCTCATCCTGATCTTCATCTTCATAGACGTATATCGTAAGCACCGGGCCGAAAATCTCTTCTACCATAGTACGGTAGTGGGGATCCTTCGCCAGGATCACCGTGGGCTGAATGAAATACCCCACCGAGTCGTCCGCCTTTCCGCCCTCGATAATTTCCGCATCCTCATCCTTCACAGCCTGGTCCAGATAGCCCTTGATCCGGGCGAAGGCGCGTCCGTCGATCACTGCATTGCAAAAAGCCTTCGGATCCCGGATATCTCCCGCATAAATCTCCTGCATCGCTGTGTGAAGCTTCTCTCTGACTTCCTGCCACAGCGATGCAGGAATATAGGCTCTGGCGGCGGCGGAGCATTTCTCTCCGGCATAACTGAAGGCCGCCCGGATCATACCTGAAATCAGGGCATCTGTATCTGCGGACGGATCCGCAAAGATAAAATCCTTGCCTCCCGTCTCCCCTACCAGCCTGGGATAGGTATGGTAGCGCTCGATATGACTTCCCACCTCTTTCCACACCAGGTTGAACACCTCTGTAGATCCGGTAAAATGAAATCCCGCCATTCTTGGATCCGTGATAACATATCTCGAAAAATCCGATCCCCGGGAGGGAACGAAATTAATCACTCCCGCAGGAAGACCGGCTTCCTGCAGAATCCGCATAAAATAGTAATTGGAGAGAGCTGCCGTGGTGGAAGGCTTCCAAACCACAACATTTCCCGCCTGCGCCGGCGCACAGGGAAGATTCCCGCCGATGGACGTAAAGTTGAATGGGGTCAATGCCGCCACAAATCCCTCCAGGGGACGATATTCGATCCTGTTTACGGCACCGGGGGTTACTCCCGGCTGCTGTTTGTAGATCTCCTGCAGAAAGAAAGCGTTGAATCGAAGGAAATCACAGAGCTCACAGATATCGATCTCCGCCTCCCACATATTTTTGCTCTGTCCCAGCATCGTCGCCGCTTCCACCCGGAAGCGATAATGGGTTGCCAGAAGATCCGCGGCTTTCATGAATATGGCTGCCCGGTCCTCCCAGGGCATCACCATCCATTCCTTTGCCGCCGCCTGTGAAGCTTCAATCGCTTCCCGCAGTTCCTTCTCCCCTGCCAGATGCAGCCTGGCAATCACATTCCGGAAGCGCTGAGGTTCCACCACATCCACGGTATTTCCCGTAAAGATCTCCCGGCCTCCGATCACGACAGGAATCTCCACCGTACGGGATGCCTGCTTTTCCACTTCCTTCATCAGAGCTGCTCGTTCCGGGCAGCCCTCCACAAAATCCATACTGTGCTCATTGTGGGGACGAACCAGTTCAAATAATCCGTTGCGCATTACCGTTCACCTCGTTATTCTATGAAATATATATCGACATTAAACATAATATCACGAGGCAAAGTCGTTGTAAAGAGGTATTTTTTCATATATATGAAATTATTTTTCATTTACTGGTTTTGTCCCTTACTCCCCACAAATGTTCTTGCAGGTCATTCGCACTCGTGTTATCATATTAATACGTATGTTATAATACATATGCTTTATTGGCACAGTACTCGTTTACCGGCGTTTTGGCTTCTATGAGCTGCTTTAATGTGGGAGACCAGAACATGAAGAAGTCTTATATCATTGCTGTCAACGTGGCTATCATGGCTGCCATATTGACATTCGTTATTATTTACTCCGGATTTAAAAACAGGATTTCGTACCAGCGGCAGATCGAACACTTTGAAGACATAACGGTCACCATGGAGCATGTGACTGAAAACTACCTGGAAGGTGAACAGGGAATCTGCGATGTATGGGCGCGCTATATTAATAGCAGGACCATGACGATGGAAGAAGCCGTCGATTGCATCCGTGTCATGCATGTGCACGAGAGCACTTCCGCCCATCTGATCGCCACAGACACGCTCACGGGACTCTCCACCCGCCCGAAACAGGGGACAGACGATGATTTTTCCGTTTCCTATGAGCGGGTCCGTCTCCTGGATGATGTGGATTGGATCGATGATATCGGGGAATCCATCAACATCACCCGCGCCTATACCAACCCGATGAATGGGGAGCAGTCGCTGGCCTTCTGCAACCGTGTTTCACTGTACGATCCGGAAAGCAAAACTTTCGGGGAAGCGATCCTGCTGCGGGTCATTCCCATCTCAGCCCTGGAACAGAAATGGGTTTTCCCCCAGACAGAGCTGGTGAATGCTGAGCTTTCCATGATTGATGGGGACGGGAATTATATTCTGAAAGGCCGCAGCTTTAAAAACGCCAGTTTCTTTGAGTTTTACAAATCGTATAATCCGACGGACCCGGAATCTTCCAGCGAATTATTCAGCCGGATCACTTCCTCCGCAGGTTCCGTTTCGATACTCAATTCCCACGGCCAGGAATGCATCCTTGCTTTTACTCCCTTCTCAGCGACAGACGGCTGGACGCTGCTGGGATTGGTGCCGGCAAGTGATCTCCATACCGATACCGAAAACTGGCTGCTGATCGGCGTCGTATCTGCCGGTCTGCTGATCCTGTTCCTCTGTGATCTGTCCTTTATGCTTTACTTTAACAAGCGCCTTCAGATCGCAGCCAGAGAAGCGGAGGCCGCAAACAAGGCAAAGACCGATTTTCTTTCCACGATGTCCCATGATATCCGCACTCCCATGAATGCCATCATCGGCCTTACCACAATTGCCGAAAAGAACCTTGGGGATGTGGCGTCAACCAGGGAAAGCCTTCGGAAAATCAGTCTTGCCGGAAATCATCTGCTGACACTGATCAACGACATTCTGGATATTTCGAAGGTGGAAAGCGGAAAACTGAAGCTGAGTCCTCTCACGTTTTCCATTGTGGAAACCGTCGAGAACCTTGTCAATGTCTCACAGCCGATGATCAAGGAAAAGAACATTGAATTCAGTTTCCACATCAATCAGATAGAAAAAGAATATCTGTATGCAGACCAGCTCCGGCTGAATCAGATTTATATCAACATCCTCTCCAACGCCATCAAATACACGGAACCCGGCGGACGTGTCAGTGTCGATCTGCGAGAGGGAACAAGTTCCGTCCCCGGCTGCGTACGGCTGACCTATGTGGTCGCAGATACCGGCATCGGTATGAGCCCGGAATTCATGGCAACCATGTATCAGCCTTTCTCACGCCAGACCGACAGCCGCGTCAACAGCATTCAGGGAACCGGCCTTGGTCTGGCCATTACCAGACAGATGGTCGACCTGCTTGGCGGAACGATTGACTGTCAGAGCGAGCCGGGAAAGGGGACAACCTTCACCGTTACACTGGATATCCCTCTGGCCGACAGGCAGCGGGAAGAGATGCAGCTTGAGCCCATGGATGTCCTGATCGTAGATGACGATGAGATCCTGCTTCAGACGGCGGCTGACACATTAACATCTCTCGGTGCATCCGTGGAACAGGCAAGAAGCGGACCGGAGGCACTCGGCATGATCGAGCACCGGCATCGCTCCGGGCGGGATTACAACGTTGTCATCGTTGACTGGAAGATGCCTGAGATCGATGGGCTTGAGACGATCCGCCGGATCCGCACAGAGATAGGCTCCGATATTCCTGTATTGCTGATCTCCGCCTATGACTGGTCGGATATCGAGGATAAGGCGAAGGAGGCCGGCGCCAACGGCTTTGTCAGCAAACCGCTTTTCCGTTCCACGCTTTATGATAAGATCAATGATCTGCTCGGAAAGGAATCTCAATCCGCGGAGCCGGAGGATGATTATTCTGATCTGAATGGGCTGCATATCCTGATTGCCGAGGACAATGATATCAACTGGGAAATCATCTCCGCTATGCTTGCCATGTTCGGAATCACCACCGACCGTGCGGAGAACGGACGGATCTGTGTGGATCGGATGCGCACGGCTGAAGAGGGCCGTTATTCATTGATCTTCATGGACATACAGATGCCGGAAATGAATGGTCTCGATGCAACCAGAGCGATCCGCAGATTGGAGAATCCATGGGCATCCTCCATTCCGATTATTGCAATGACAGCGGACGCATTTTCCGAAAATGTCACGGAATGCAGGAATGCAGGAATGAACGGGCACATTGCGAAACCTGTCGATATTAAGCTGGTCATCAAAGAAATACGAAGAATCAAGGAAGGAAGAGGACAATGATGAAAAAAACAGTATGTATAGCGTTAGCGATGATGATGATCCTTAGTCTGTCTGCCTGCGGCACAGATCAGCAGTCGGCAGCAACAGAGGCCGCCGAAGCGGAAACGGCGGCAGCGGTGACAGAGACTGCGGCAGCGGAAGCAGTGCAGGAAGCTGCTCAGGAAGGCTTTCAGCCGTCCTTAGATACTTCCGTTAGCTGCCACATCACCGTGGTCGGCAGTTATGACAACTTTGAGGCGCTGGAAACGGAATTTGACCGTTTTAACGAGTATTATCCCAACGTGGAACTGGTATTCACAAAAGTGGAAGACTACAACAACATGATCGGTATGGTCCTGAACGGGAACGATGCTCCTGACATCTACGTCAATTATTCCTGGATGTATGGCCGGGAAGTATATCAGTCTTCCATCGATTATGCCGAGGATCTGACGGATCCCGCACTGGGTCTTGATCTGGACTGCATCCGCAGCAATATCATTCTGAAAACGACCGACGGTACCCTCCCGATGGTTCCGGTTTTCTCCACCACTAACGGCATGCTGGTAAACAACGACCTTTTTGAGAAGGAAGGGCTGAGCGTTCCCACCACCTATCCGGAACTGGTCGCCGTGTGTAATGAATTTCGTGAAAAGGGTTATGAAAACCCGATGATGGGCTTTTCTAATGAAGAGATAACCTCCCTCTTCACTTTAACGGCTTATCCGTACTTCTGCGGGACCGTGGCGAACGACGCCGAGGCTGTCCAAAAACTCAATGCCATGGATCCTTCCGCTGGTGAGTATATGCGGCCCACCCTGGAGAAAATACAGCAGTTCCTGAACGATGGCTGCGTAAATCTCGAAGCCTGCGCGGAGATTGAAAACAACTACGATGCCGTGATTCTTCGCTTTTTTGAGGGCGACGTCCCCATGATGATCTGCTCCGGAGATGCCGTCTCCGGGACCAAGAAACGGGAAAGCCGCTCCGAGGCATTTATTGCGTCCCCCTTTGCCTACAGCTTTGTCCCCGTCCCCATGTCGGACGAGGGTGCGTACTTCCTTGACATACCGAATCTGCAGTTCTCCGTCAACAAGGAAAGCGCGAATCTGGACATGGCCAACGAGTTTATGCGTTTCCTGATTACAATGCCGGAACTGAACGAGATGGCGCAGAACAAAGGCCTGATGTCGCCGACAAAAGACCTGTCCTTCAACAATATGTACGCCGCTTTCGGGGAGATTCCGGAATCCCGGATCGTATCTCCGGAGGAATTCGGTTTGATCGACGATGCGGTCAAGCAGCTGCGGCAGGCGGTCTATAATGTGGCAACGGGCACCATGACCATCGATGAGGCAGTTGCCGGATATGGCTCCTTTGAACAGTGATGGTGACAGAGGGACGTACCTATGAACGCCGGATATCCCCACGATCCACCGCGAGTTCATATCCGATGCTGCGCATTCGCTGCGCCAGACAGCCCCGGCACTGGGCAGATTCCTCCCCGGTGCAGATCTTGTTGTCGTAGAGCTCATATTTATTGCGAACTGCCGTGGGGGAGAGGTTCGGCATCACCACATTGGCTCCCGCCAGAATCCCCAACTCCCGGCCGCGGGGATGAATAGTCCCCAACGCCGTGGTGGCAGGCAGCAGTACCGCCGGATGAATCAGCCGAATCACCGACAGCAGGAAACAGGTCAGTTCCAGCGTTCCCGCCGGCTGATCCGAAAAGGGGGTATCGTGATGTGGAACGAAGGGGCCGATGCCGCACATATCCGGGCGAAACGACTCGATAAAGGCCAGATCCTCTGCCAGCTCACGGCTGGTCTGATAGGGGGATCCTACCATGAATCCGCAGCCCACCTGATAGCCGATCTCCTGCAGATCCCGGAGACAGCGCATCCGATTCTCCCAGGACATCTCCGGCGGATGCAGCCTGTGATAGTGCACCGGATCTGCCGTTTCGTGCCGGAGCAGATACCGATCCGCTCCGGCATCAAACAGCGTCTGGTAACTCTCCCGGCTCCGTTCTCCCATGGACAGGGTCACCGCGCAGTCCGGGTGGCGTCGCTTGATTTCCGATACGATGCCGCTCAGACGCTCATCCGTAAAATACGCATCCTCCCCGCCTTGCATCACAAAGGTGCGGAACCCCAGCTCATACCCCTCATCGGCACAGGACAGAATCTGCTCCGGTGTCAGGCGGTACCGATCGCAGTTTCCATTGCTCCGGCGGATCCCGCAGTAAATACAGTCATTTTTACAAATATTGCCGATCTCGATAAGGCCCCGGGTAAATACAGCGTTTCCGTAGATTTCCCGCCGGACCTTCACCGCTGCCTCTGCCAGCCGCGAGGCCAAAGCTTCCGACCGATGGTCGATCAGGAAGGCGTACTCTTCTTTCTCCAGACAGTGTTCCGCAACAAGACGGTCCGCCAGCTCCGCCACTCTTTTTTCCATCGTGACTCTCCTCTTATTTTATCTTCCGAACCAGTCATCGATCTGCCGCGAGATATCGGGAAAATCAATTTTACATCGCCCCTCCCAGATCCCGACCGGCACGGAATCATCAAAGGTGTATGTCTCCAGAAAAATTTTGTCGGCCAGTTTCTGATAAACAAATATCTGTCGATTCTCAGGATCAATGATCCAATATTCCCTCACACCTGCCCTCATGTACTTGTTTAACTTGATAGTAACGTCCAATTTGGCCGTGGAGGGCGATAGGATCTCGATCACATAATCCGGAGAACCATATACCCCACCTCTGTTTGTCTTCTCCTTATCACAAATCACCAGAAGATCGGGCTGTACCATCGTCCTGCTGTCTCTGTCCAGCTGCACATCGAAAGGCGCCGTGAATACGCGGCACTTCCCTTTATTCTTCTTCACATAATCCTGAAGCTGGTAGGACAGTTCCCCGGATATAAGTTGGTGCTCATAAGAAGGAGACGCCATATCATAGATCACACCGTCGATCAACTCCACCCGTCTGTCCTCCGGCATAGCATAATAATCCTCTATGGTGTATTCGCCCTGCCTTTTTCTATATGAACCATACGAATTTATCTTAAACGCCGGCATTGATTCCGCAACATAACGGATATTTCTTTCTGTACCGGAGCTCAATTCCGGATCACTCCGCTTTGGAGCCGGGAGGAATATTTTTTCCAGCGCGATGATCGTCTCCATACGGGGAGCACCCGTAACCCCACCGAATATTTTTTGAACCGTTCCCAAGGGCACACCGGATCTTTTTGCAATTTCCTTATTGCTTAACCCGAGCTCCTTCTTCCTGGCCTTCATCTCCTCTAATGTCATAACTGGATTCCTCCATCATTGCACCATCTGCGAATTGATCCAAAGCATCTCCTATCGTCAGTATACATGGCTGCATCCAGTGATGTCAACAATGAAATCACCATTATATCACCGTTTTTATACCGTCACGGTGTATTTCCGGTTCAATCTTCCTTTTCTGCAAAGCTCTCTGAAGCTCTTCATTTCCCTCGATCGCACCAGCCTCAAAGGCTTTCTTTTACGTTCGGCCTCAAATACGGACCGGCCACCCTTCCTGCCGCCGGTGCCGAACACATTCGTGATCACGATGGTCAGCAGAAACGCCGGCAGCACCAGCGAGCAGGCCGCCACCATATAGGGATTATTGGTCTGACCGACGAACCAGGTGTCTGCCAGGTTATAGATCAGGGTGATCAGCTGACTGACGATGGTGGGGAAAGCCATCACCGCCAGAGCATGCGGCACCGGATCCGTCTCAAACAGCTGT
>CAMNFR010000077.1 GCA_946537305.1 uncultured Lachnospiraceae bacterium
GACCATCAGGATGTACTCTTCAAAGTTTTCATCCAGTTTCTTCCAAAAATTCATTTGGAAACTCCTCCTCTCACATTTTTACGTTTCCGGGTCTTTCCCCGGCGATGAAAGCAATATAACCAAAAAAATCGACAATTGATACGAAAAAGATTCCATGAAACAAACAAAACCCCGGGAAATTCGGGGTTTTGTTCATCATTCCCAAAATTGTTCAGTGGATTTTGGCTATTTTTAATTCTTCTGTGCATCCCGATACTGTCCGGGCGTAAGACCGGTATATTTTTTAAAAACACGGTTAAAATTCTGAACGGAATTAAAGCCGCACTGGAAGCCGACATCCTTTGCCGGCATGGTCGTGATCTTTAAGAGCTGTCTGGCTTTCTCTACTCGGAAGGAAGCCAGGTATGCAGAAAACTTATCTCCGCCCAATTCAACAAAAAGTTCACTCAGATAAGAAGATGAGATACCGATATGCTCTGCCACATCGCCCAGGGAAAGATTACTGTCCTTATAGTGATCTCCTATGTACTCTTTAGCCTGCTCCACATACTTGAACTGACTTTTCTGATTATAGACATAAATCATATGCCCCATCTGCCGGCAGCGTTCCAGCACGTAGATATGCATAGCCTCCACATCATTGGTAGCCGCGAAACGGGAGGCAACGCTTTTCCCTTCTACCATCTCCTGTTCTTCTTTTGTGAGCGGATACTGCACCAGCTTTTCGACCATCTCATCCAGCAGGATCATATACGCCTGTTTGATCTTTTCTACATCCGGACTGAAACGACTCTCAATTTCAGCCAGCGTCTCCTCCATCAGAAGATGGGCGCCGGTACGCTGCCCGGAGATGACCAAAGTAACTGCCTTTTGTATTTTTTCTTTATACCAGTGCCTGTCCCAGATTTCTGTCTCATGAGTTTCGTTGATTTCTTCAGGGACCGATTCCGAATCCGGCTCCACTGCCTTTTCGCTACTATAACGGCTGTACTGCAGCCTGCCTGCGCATTCCTCCCAGGAACTGCCGATATCCGACAGACAGCTGACGATGGTTCCATATTCTACCCACAGACGATATGGAAGTACTTCTGCATTGCCCAACAGATGGCGTCTGATCTCGTGATATTCCTTCCGGATCCGCACCACCGAAGCGCCCTCCGGAAAAGCCAGCAGCAGGCCAACAGTGTCTCGGTCGAGACGAATCACTTCCAATTGAAAATCCTTATTTGAAAAATCCGAGATCAGATTCTGCAGCGAAAGAAGATATAGATTCCATTCCGTCTCTGTGACCATACGGTCCGCCGGCTCATCGATCTGACATCCGACCGCCATAAACCTGCCATCGATCGGAAGCGGGTTCCCGATTCCTTCCAAGATCTCCTTCAGGCGGTCTCTGGTGATGGATCTGCCGTTTAGAAGCTGTGACAGCAAGGTCTCCAATACATGAGGAGCAACCGTATCCAGGATACGCGTCATCTGTTGCTGCTGTGATACAGCTTCCGAATACGCATCTTCAAGCAGTGTAAACTCGTTATTCATTTTCTCCCGTCCTTCGGTCGTGTCAGCCGACGGAACGCGCCTTGCCAGCGTCAGCAGCCGCTGGACAGGATCATAAATATTTCGGATCACGAACCAGGACAGCAGCAGGGCAAAGAAGGCCATGATCATCAGCGCCGGCAGCCATGCCAGCAGAGACTGGCGGAATGAAATGCGATAGTTCTCTGCAATCAGCGGCGTCACATAAGACCAGGGAAGTCTTTCTCCATCTACCCTGCAGTAATAACTTTTACCGATCTTAAGGATCGGAACGTCCGGCTGTGTGATCACCGTAACACCTGCTCCATCCTGCGGCATGACCGAGCCGATGGGCTGGTAGGAAAGCGTCTGTCCAAAGACCGGCACGCCATTTTTATCGAACGGATAGATCATGTCATAGCTCTGGGCGCCATCATTGCTGATCAGCCGGCTCAGTTCAGCAACATCCAGTTCCAGCATCGCAGACGCCAGGTATTTCCCAAAATTAAAATCCGTCACCAGAAAAATACGCCCCGCATAAAATACCAGCGTCGTATCTACGGCCTGGCCTTTATCAGAAGAGAAATCATAATAATCTGCACGGGATCCCTCTTCTTCTCTCTGAAAAACAAAAGCATCATCAAAGGTGTCCAGCTTCAGCATACGGCTGTGTAAGCTCTGCAGTACAACGCCGCTTACATCTGAATAATATGCCGCCTTCTTGATCATCTTATTTGTGGCGACCTGATTTTTCAGCAAACGATAGATCGTATAATAATTTGAATCACTGGCATTTTCCGGCCGAAGCGTATAGTTCAGCACTTCGCGGGTCCAGAGAAATTGTGTCATATTGGCCGCCAGATCATCACAGACCTGCGTAAGGGTACGGTCCGCAGCGGAAAGACGGTTCATTTCCTGGCGGATGCTCTGGGATTGATAATTACTGGATGCGATCCGGCTGATCCAGAATATGACCAGTACAATCATGATCAGAGAAAGGAGCATAATACTCAGGAAGATCTGAGGAAAAATGCCTCCATTCCGCAAGACCCCCACCAAGGTAATTCTTTGCTTTTTCTTTTCCATGAAAGGAACACTCTCCTTTATATAAAAAAGGAGGGCTGCAAGCCCTCCTGAATTCGTCCGTTTGAGTGCAAATGCGTTTATTATATTAGCACATTCTATAACAGACGTAAATAATAATTTTATTGCTGCTCCATGGCCTTCAGTTTTGCGTACCGTGCCCTTGCCTGCTCTGCGCCCTCCGCAAACAGTGCCTTCGCATTCTCGGGGAAGTTGCGCCGCAGGGAAGCAAACCGTACCTCGCCGTCCAGATACTCCTCGTAAGGCAGCGTCGGTTCTTTGGAATCCAGATGGAATTTCTGTTCCGCATCCGGATTGTAGCGATACAGGAACCAATAACCGGCTTCCACCGCGCGTTTCATCTCATCCTGGACCTTCTCCATGCCGCAGCGAAGCCCGTGTTCCTGGCAGGGCGCGTAGGCGATGATCACGCTGGGACCGTCATAGGCTTCGGCCTCTTTAATGGCCTT
Organism: uncultured Lachnospiraceae bacterium; assembly: GCA_946537305.1. GTDB lineage: Bacteria > Bacillota > Clostridia > Lachnospirales > Lachnospiraceae > UBA3305. The sequence goes on from CAMNFR010000077.1 coordinate 3,069, forward strand.
CAGCAGCTGCGCGTTATCCGCGCCCATGGCCACCTGCGCCACATACACGTTGCCGTAGGTCATCAGCATACCGCCCAGATCCTTCTTGGGACGCTTTTTGCCGGCCGCGGCGAACTGTGCCACAGCGCCGACAGGCGTTGCCTTGGAGGACTGTCCGCCGGTATTGGAATAGACCTCCGTGTCCACGATCAGTACATTCACGTTTTCGCCGCTGGCGATCACATGGTCCAGACCGCCGAAGCCGATATCGTAGGCCCAGCCGTCTCCGCCGTACATCCAGAAGGTCTTTTTCCGCAGCTGATCCTGATACCGCAGGATCTCCTCTGCTTTTTTATCCCCACTTCTTGCCTGAAGCGCCTCGATCAGGCGATCGCTGGCAGGGGCGGAGGCTTCAAAATCAGAATACGCATTCAGCCAGGCATCCAGAACAGCGGCCAGCGATGCGTCCTCACAGGTCTCCCTGTAAGCTTCCACGCGCATTTTCTGTGCCTCACGCTGCTGCGTAACGGAAAGCAGCATGCCCAGGCATAGTTCCGCGTTATTTTCGAACAGGGAATTGGTCCAGGCGGGACCGAATCCACGGCGATTCACAGTATAAGGGATTCCCGGCATGGCAGAGCCCCAGGCCTGGGAGCAGCCGGTGGCGTTCGCCCAGTAGACACGGTCGCCGAACAACTGAGTCAGCAGCTTGGCATACGGAGTCTCGCCGCAGCCCGCGCAGGCAGCGGAGAACTCCAGCAGCGGCTGACGGAACTGGCTTCCCTTTACGGTATAGGGATCGAACAGATCGCCTTTTTCGGAAAGAGACAGGGCATATTCCCAGGTCTTTTCTGTCTCCGGCGCCTGTTCCGCGGGCACCATGGTAAGTGCCTTTTCTTTGGCGGGACATACATTGGCGCAGCTGCCGCAGCCGGTGCAGTCCAGATTGCTGATCTGCATGCTGTAGTACAGATCCTTAACGGTCTTTCCCTTGGCCGGCACGGTTATCATGCCCTCGGGCTTTGCCTCATTCTCCTCTTCTGTCAGCAGATACGGGCGGATGACCGCGTGCGGACAGACATAGCTGCAGCGGTTGCACTGCAGACATTTATCCGCATCCCACACCGGCACACGGGTAGCGATGCCGCGCTTCTCAAAGGCTGTCAGGCCCATGTCCATGACGCCGTCTTTATAGCGCATCAGCGCGCTGACCGGAAGATCATCGCCCTTCTGCGCATTGATGGGATCCAGGATCTCTGTGACCACTGCCGGCACATCGCGAGTGGGGGCCGGTGCATCTTCTGCCTGTGCCCAGTCTGCCGGTACCTCCGCCGGTACCACGGCCTGTCCGCCGGCATCGATGGCTGCCAGATTCCGGCGCACCACATCTTCACCCTTGGCAAAGTAGGTCTTTTCCGCAGCGGTCTTCATATACTGAATGGACTCTTCCACCGGAATGACGGGCATCAGATGGAAGAAGGCTGACTGCAGAACCATGTTGAAATGACCGCCCAGCCCCAGCTCTCTGGCGATCCTGGTAGCATCGATGGTATATACACGGATATTCCGCGCCGCGATGATCCGCTTGGCGGATGCCGGAATATGCTCCGCCAGTTCCTCTCCCGTCCAGGGACAGTTGATCAGCAGCGTACCGCCGGGCTTCACCTCGGAAGCAATATCGTATTTTTCAATATAGGTCGGATTGTGGACCGCCACAAAATCCGCGCTCTTTACATAATAGGAAGAGCGGATGGGCGTATCCCCGAACCGAAGATGACTCTTGGTCATGCCGAAGGATTTCTTGGCATCATATTCAAAATATGCCTGGGCAAACTTATCTGTGTGAGCATTAATAATGTCCACCGTATTTTTGTTCGCACCGACCGTACCATCGGAACCCAATCCCCAGAACTTACAGGAAACGACCGTACCGTCTCCCGGGTAGAAATCCGGTACCTCCGGCAGGGACAGATGCGTCACATCATCCGTAATGCCGATGGTAAATCCATTCTTCGGTTCCTCCTGCAGCAGGCTCGCGAATACCGCCGCGATCTGTCCGGGCGTGGTATCCTTGGAGGAAAGGCCGTAGCGGCCGCCCACCACGGTGATATCCGACCGACCGCGCAGCGCCGTGCAGACATCCTGGTACAGAGGCTCACCGGCGGAACCGCTCTCTTTCGTGCGGTCCAGCACGGCGATCGATTTTACCGTCTGCGGCAATGCTGCCATAAAACGGGCAATATCGAACGGACGGTACAGATGCACCTGCACAAAACCCACCTTTTCGCCGCGGGCATTCAGGGCATCCACCGTTTCCTCTATGCAGCCCGCCACAGAACCCATGGCTATGACCACACGATCCGCATCCGGCGCACCGTAATAGTTAAAAGCATGATATTCACGGCCTGTGATCTCACTGATCTTTGCCATGTAATCTTCCACGATATCCGGCAGCGCATCGTAATCTGCATTGCTGGCCTCTCTTGCCTGGAAGAAAATATCCGGGTTCTGCACCGTAGCCCGGACCTGGGGATGCTCGGGATTCAGGGCATGCGCGCGGAAAGCATCCAGCGCGTCGCGGTCTAAGAGCGCGCCCAGATCTTCATAATCCATCTGCTCCACCTTGTCCAGTTCATGGGATGTGCGGAAGCCGTCAAAGAAATGCAGGAACGGCACGCTGCCCTTAATGGCGGAAAGATGCGCCACGCCGGCCAGGTCCATGACCTCCTGCACACTGCCGGTCGCCAGCAGCGCAAAACCGGTCTGGCGACAGTTCATGGCATCCGAATGATCCCCGAAAATAGAGAGTGCATGCGCGCCTACGGTACGGGCCGCTACATGCAGCACGCCCGGAAGCCTTTCTCCGGCGATCCGGTGCATGGTCGGGATCATCAGCATCAATCCCTGTGAGGAGGTAAAGCTGGTCGAAAGCGCGCCGGCCTGCAGAGAGCCGTGAAGTGCACCGATGGCACCGGCCTCTGACTGCATCTCCACCAGGCGCACGGTCTGTCCCAGCAGATTCTTTTTGCCGTTGGCAGCCCATACATCCGTCTTACCCGCCATCGGGGAGGACGGAGTAATGGGATAGATGGCAGCCACCTCGGTAAAAGCATAGGCAATATACGCCGCCGCTTCGTTGCCGTCTACGGTAACAAATTTTTTCTTCTTATCGTTCATAGTGTCCTCTCTTCCGGGTCAGATAGCGTACTATTCTAGGCCACAAGTCTCGGATACAGGTATATCATATAGTTTAGCACAGTTTTTCCAGAAAATACACTGATATTCTTCGTCTGTCAACTGCAGTTTTTCCATGGCTTCAAGTTCCGTATGCCAATGCCACATGGGATAGTCCGTACCGAACATGACACGTTCTGCCCCGAAGGCCCTGATGATCTCTCTGGCGCGCTCCGGCTGCAGATAAAACAGCGAGGACGAAGAATCCACTATGATATTGGGATACTGCGGCAGCAGCCTCAGGGCATCGTCCCACATGCTCCATCCACCCAGATGAGCTCCGATAAATTTCAGTTCCGGAAGTGCCTTCAGCACCTCGGCCACCCGGTTCGGATTGGAGTAATCAAACCGGAAATCTCCGGTATGTACCAGGACCGGAAGCCCTTTTTCCATGGCCATTTCATAGATCCGGAAGGCCCGGGCATCGTCCGCATGAAACTTTTGAAAGTCCGGATGCAGCTTGATGCCCTTCAGTCCCAATTCACAGAGATGATCTAAATCCCCTTTAGGATCCGTAGAATCCGGATGCATGGTCCCAAGCCCTGTGAAGGCACCGCCCGCGCGCCGCACCGAATCAGCAATGAATTCGTTGATCGACTGCACCTGCGCGGGACGCGTTGCCACGGAATGCACGATAAAGTGGCTGATCCCCTCTTCTTTTCCTATTTTCAGCAGTGTTTCCGGCGTGCCGTCATACAGACAGCTGGTCGGGACCCCGTCGTAAAAACGGTCGATGGATTCCACCGCCTTATGTGCGATCTTGCCTGGATATATATGACAGTGACTGTCAATGATTATGGGATGTTTACTGCGAAGAATCATTACGCCGTCTCAATGCTGGCATCCTGCTGAAGTCCCAGCTTTTTGACAGCTTCCTCGCGCATCTTGTATTTCTGGATCTTACCGGCATCGTTCATCGGGAAACCGGTCACGAAATCAATATATTTCGGCACCTTGTGCTTGGCCATGTGGTCGCGCACGAACTGCTTCATCTCTTCCTCCGTCATGGTCTCGCCTTCCTTCAGGATAATGCAGGCCATGATCTCCTCGCCCATGGCGCGGTCCGGAACGCCGATGACCTGAACATCGCTCACCTTTGGATGCGTATAAATGAATTCCTCGATCTCCTTGGGATAGATGTTTTCACCGCCGCGGATGATCATGTCCTTCAGACGGCCGGTGATTCGGTAATTCCCTTCGGGCGTACGGCAGGCCAGGTCTCCGGTATGGAGCCATCCGTCTTTATCGATCGCAGAGGCGGTAGCCTTCGGCATTTTATAATAGCCCTTCATAATGTTATAGCCGCGCGCCACAAATTCGCCGATCACTTCATCCGGGCAATCCTCTCCGGTCTCCGGATCCACGATCTTACACTCCACCTCCGGGAAGGCACTTCCCACGGTGGTCACGCGGACCTCCAGAGAATCACTGGTGCGGCTCATGGTGCAGCCGGGAGAGGCTTCCGTCTGTCCGTAGACGATAACGATCTCCGGCATGTGCATCTTCTCTACCACGTCCCGCATGACAGCAATGGGGCAGGGGCTGCCGGCCATTATGCCGGTACGCATAAAGCTGAAGTCCGTCTTTTCAAAATCCGGATGGCTCAGCATGGCGATGAACATGGTGGGCACACCGTGGAAGGCCGTGATGTGTTCATGATTGATGCAGGCCAGCGAGGTCTTGGGCGAAAAGTACGGGATCGGCAGAATGGTCCCGCCGTGGGTCATGGTGGCCGTCATGGCCAGCACCATGCCGAAGCAGTGGAACATGGGCACCTGGATCATCATGCGGTCCTCGGTGGAAAGATCCATGCCATCGCCGATGCTCTTGCCGTCGTTTACAATATTATAGTGCGTCAGCATAACGCCCTTCGGGAAACCGGTGGTACCGGAGGTGTACTGCATGTTGCAGACGTCGTTGACATCCACGGCCGCCGCCATCCGCCGCACCTCTTCCATGGGCGTGCGGG
>CAMNFR010000078.1 GCA_946537305.1 uncultured Lachnospiraceae bacterium
CTGCTGGGCTTCCTGCAGAACGCCACCTATCGTCTGACCACCTCCAACAAGGAACTGAACACCTTGGCAGATTTCGCCGGCCTTCAGATCCGTACCATGGAGAACGCCAACCACATGGCTTTCTGGAAAGCCATCGGCGCTGAGCCCACCCCTCTGGCATGGGCTGAGGTTTATGTGTCCCTGCAGAACAAGATGATCGATGCTCAGGAAAATGCTGCTGACACCTGCGCCGGCGCAAACTTCCAGGAAGTTCAGAAATATCTGGCCTGCACCAACCACATCCTGTACTGCAACCAGATCAGCATCAACAAAGACGCTTATGATGCTCTGGATCCCGCCTATCAGGCAGCTCTGGATCAGGCTGTAGCCGATGCCATCGCCTACATGCGTCCTCAGCTGGCTCAGATCGATGCCGACAACAAGAAGATCCTGACCGACGGCGGTATGACCCTGATCGAGTACGACGATGCGTTCTTTGATGAGGTTCTTGCTCTGGACGGCGTAAAGCAGGTCTACTCCGACATCGACAGCCAGACCAACGGCCTTGCCACCACGCTGATCAACACCCTTGGCTAAAGCGTTTGTAAAAGGCAAACACAAGTAAACACAAGCTATAAAGAGAGAGCCGCTCGCGGCTCTCTTTTTTGTGACGTCTGATGTGGCCCAGGGGACGGTGGCGTGGCCCATGTGGTCGCCCGGGGGACAGTCCCCTGGCCCAGATGAAGCGTGATACTGGAAATGTTCATGGCAACCGCCTTACAACAGATTTACAACCCATCTGATACAGGAAATGACCGCCTTCAGCCCGGAAATTTCCTGATATGTTCAAAGTGAAGTGTTCTGAATTGGTTTACAACCCATCCGAAACAGGAAATGACCGCCTTCAGCCCGGAAATTTCCTGATATGTTCAAAGTGAAGTGTTCTGAATTGGTTTACAACCCATCCGAAACAGGAAATGACCGCCTTCAGCCCGGAAATTTCCTGATATGTTCAAAGTGAAGCGTTCTAAATAGATTTACAACCCAAAATCATCCGGGAATACTCTCACCGGAGCGGATTTTGGGTTGTAAAGCTTCTGGAAAGAGCTGGATTTGCCCATTTCCTGAAATAAGTGAAGCCTGTTGCCGGAATTTCAAGGAAATTTGGGTTGTAAGTGATTTGAGAGAAAGAGATTTTGAACAATCTCCAAAATCTTGCACAGAAACCGTATCTCCAGGCCGTCAAAATGGACCGCACCACCGTCCCCTGGTCCGGTCTCTTGTCGACAGATAGCGACACCATTTTGTTGACAGCACTTGAGATTCTACCTATAATATATTTGATGTTTTTTGCTCTGTTCACATGCTACAAGGATAAGTGGGATTTACGCGCGGATTGATTTCCTGAACCAGATCGGCTGGGGATATGAGAAGCTGGAGGCGTCCGGCTAAAGCTGAAGTATGTGATGGAAAGGGCGGATGGGAAGCCGGTCTGCGAGGCTTCCTCGGAGCACTGTTTTCTGGATTCAAATGGAAGACTGGTCAGGCTGGACAGGAAATATCCGGAATTTGACCGGATCCTGAAGGATCTGGCGGGACGGCAAGCGTCTTCAGCGCTCTGTCCGAATTGAGGCTTAGGTGTATGATGATCCGCAAACATATTATTTTTTACGGTTACGTGCAGGGGGTCGGTTTTCGGTACCGTGCACGTCACGCCGCAGATCTTTATGGCTGCACCGGCTGGGTGAAGAATGAGTGGGATGGTTCGGTTTCCATGGAAATCCAGGGAGAAGAGTCTCAGATTGATCAGGTGATTCTCGCCATCGAGCGAGGGACTTATGTCCATATCGAAAACATGAAGGTCAGGGAAATCCCCGTCGTGGAGCATGATTACAGCTTTCGGATTCGGTAGGAACGCCCCGCCATCTGGAGGGTATGAAGAAGCTGGGCAGCCATATCATTTGTGCCGGCGGTCTGCTGGATGAGGCAGGGCGGATGAAGGGCTCCGCGCTTGTGCTGGAATTTGAGGATAGGGCGGAACTGGAAGAATACCTGGCGAATGAACCGTATATTCTGGAGCATGTCTGGGAGAAGGTCGATGTCGAGATCATGAACGTGGTCATTGTAAACGGTGAGAAAATCTGACGTAATCCATATCTGAGTTAACACATATCTGAGGAAATACTATGCGTACCAAAACCTATAATACCTTTTTCTTTGATCTGGACGGCACCCTCACGGATTCGGGGGAGGGCATTCTGAAGTGTGCGCAGCTGACATTGGAGCACTTCGGGGTCCATGTGGAGGACTGGCATTCCCTGCGGCATTTTATGGGGCCGCCCATTCAGGATACCTTCCACGAGGTGTACGGCTTCGATGAGGAAAAAAGCGTGCAGGCGAGAGATTATTACCGGATCCGCTACAACACGGTCGGGCTGTTTGAGAACCGGGTGTATGAGGGAATCCCGGAGGTCCTGGAGGATCTGAAAGCGGCCGACGCGCGGCTGATGGTGGCAACTTCCAAGCCGGAGGTGACCAGCCTCCGTGTCCTGGAGCATTTTGATCTGTTGAAGTATTTTGAGGTGATCGTGGGCAGCGAGATGGACGGACGGCGGGATAAGAAGGCCGATGTTATCCGGGAGGTGTTCCGGCGGGCCGGCATCTCCGAAGAAGAGAAGGCGTCCGTGCTGATGATTGGGGACCGCCGTCACGATATGATCGGCGCCGCGCAAACAGGCATTGATTCCCTGGGGATCTATTCCGGCTACGCGGAGCCCGGCGAACTGGAAAAAGCCGGCGGCACCTATGTGGTGCATTCCGTGCAGGAGATGCGGGAACTGCTGCGGTCTTTGACGGCACGTCATAGTTGAGGGGGGAATGACGAGCGATGAGCAAGATTGAGATCAGACAGATAGATATAACAAAACTGGACACGGACGCCATTGTGAACGCCGCGAACGAGGGTCTGCGGGCCGGCGGCGGTGTTTGTGGCGCGATTTTCCGGGCGGCGGGCCGCGATGAGCTGCAGGCGGCCTGCGATGAGATCGGTCATTGCGAAACCGGATCGGCCGTGATCACGCCGGCGTTTGCGCTGAAGTCAAAATATGTCATCCACGCCGTCGGGCCCCGGTGGCTGGACGGAAACTGGGGAGAACCGGAGGAGCTTCGCGGCGCTTACACCCGTTCCCTGGAACTGGCGGCGGAAAACGGCTGCCGGTCGATCGCCTTCCCGTTGATATCCTCCGGCATCTTTGGATATCCGGTGGATCAGGCGTGGGACGTGGCCGTCTCCGCCTGCAGAGATTTTCTGGAAAGTCATCCGGAGATATCGCTGGACATTGTGTTCGCGGTCCTGAGCGACAAATTGCTGCAGATGGGAAGGGAAGCACTGGGCAAATAAGATATGAAAGAAGAGGCCAGTACCGTTGAAGGAAGGGCCTTAAAGGGTAGCATACAGATGATATTTATAGGATGCCATCTGTCGGTGACGGATGGATATGCGGCCATGGGGCGGACCATGAGCCGGTTCGGCGGCAATACGTTCGCGTGGTTTACCAGAAATCCCCGGGGCGGGAGGACAAAACCGGTGATTCCGGAGGATGTGGAGGCACTGATCACGCATGTGAAGAACGAAGGCTTTGGGCCGCTGGTAGCGCACGGCAGCTACACCATGAACCTGTGCTCGGCGAAGGCGGAGACCCGGGCGAACGGGCTGGATATGCTCGCCCAGGACCTGGCGCGCATGGAGCTGCTGCCGGGGAATCTTTACAATTTTCACCCGGGAGCGCACACGGGCCAGGGCGTGGAAGCGGGCATCACGCAGATCGCGGAGGCCTTGAACCAGGTGCTGACGCCGGATATGCATACGACCGTTCTGCTGGAGACCATGGCGGGCAAGGGGTCGGAGATCGGCAGCACTTTTGAGGAGCTGCGAGAGATCATGGACCGGGTGACCTGCAGCGAAAAGCTGGGCGTCTGCTTTGATACTTGCCATACCTGGGACGCCGGCTACGATGTGGTGAACGACTTGGACGGCGTGCTGCAACATTTTGATGATGTGATCGGCCTTTCCAAGTTGAAGGCGGTTCACTTCAATGACACCAAGAACGAGCGAGGCTCCCATAAGGACCGGCATGAGAAGCTGGGCCAGGGATTCCTGGGGATGGAAGCCATGCGGCGGATCGCGCAGCACCCGGCGCTTGCCGGGCTGCCGTTTATTCTGGAAACGCCGAACGAGGATGAAGGATATATAGAAGAAATTCGTACAGTCAGGAGTTGGATGAACGATGGCAAATGAAGGTGGAGAGTGGATCATGAAAGGCCTGGACTGGGACAATCCGTACCGGATCCGTACCTGGCGGGAGCTGATCAACTGGATCAATGAAGTCGGTTTCCTGCCGCTGTTCGCCAACGAAGTGCCCGGATTTTCCGCGGAGGAGCACGTTTCGCCGCTGTATTGGTGGAGCGGCGATCCGGAGCAGGATCCTTGGGCGTGGCGGGAGATCATTCCGGCCACCGGGGAGGTGGCGTACGGGAAATTCTTTGCCGGGAAGACCGGCTTTATCTCCCGGGAGTGGTTCCCGTATTTTGCCAATGCCCGGCGGGATGGCTACGATTTCGACTCTGCCTGGGAGGACGGCCTGATTCAGCGAAGGAATAAGGCAATCATGGATCTCTGCGAAGACGGCGGTCTGCATCCGGGCTTTGAACTGAAGCCCGCCGCAGGTTTCGGCAAGGATGGCTATAAGAATTTTGACGGCTGCATGACAGCGTTGCAGATGCAGACGTATCTGGTCATCCGCAAGTTTGAGTGCCGGCGGAGCAAGAAGGGACAGAGCTACGGCATGCCGGTCTCCTTCTACCAGAAACCGGAAGCCCTCTGGGGCTATGAACACGTGACAAGCGCCTATCGGGAGGAACCGGCGGTATCCGCGGAGCGCATTTTCCGTCGGGCTCGCGAATGGTTCCCGGAGGGGACGGACGCGGCGCTGCGGAAAATACTAAAATAAGCGATATTGCGGTTGAAGTAGATGACGGAGCCGGGGGATTTCGCAGAGGTCTGTCGGTGAAGTGTGTAGGTGATATATACCGGACATATGCCGGAATATAGATTGGAAGAATAATGAGTTTTACAATTTTGACGTACGGGAATCCGGATGCGGATACGCTGCTCCTTCAGATGACGGATGATCACGACCTGGAAGTCATTGAAAAGGAGATAGCCTATATCCGTGAACTGTCCGGAGGACAGGATTTTTGTCTGAAGGCCGTGAAGATTCACGACTGGAATAAGGATCTTTCACCTTGGCCGGCGCCGGCGGTGTTCGGCCGGCAGGACTTTGGGGATGGTGCCGCAGAGACACTGCGGTTCGTGCTGGAGGAAGTGCTTGATGGGGATGGTCCGGAGGTTGTTTCGGAGGTCGTACCATCTTGTACAGATTCGAATGACAGACCGTCACAGAAACGAATCTTTCTTGGGGGATATTCGCTGGCAGGGTTGTTCGCTCTGTGGGCCGGATTTCAGACCGACCGTTTCGACGGCATCGCCGCCGCGTCGCCTTCTGTCTGGTTCCCGGGATTTACAGAATATATGAAGAAAAATCCTATCTGCACAGAGGCTGTCTATCTGAGCCTGGGAGACCGGGAGGAGCGGACCCGGAATCAGGTCATGGCCCGGGTGGGACAGGCCATCCGGGAGGCGGAAGTTATTCTGAAGGAAGCCGGAAAGGACTGCGTTCTGGAGTGGAACCGGGGAAATCATTTCGCGGAGCCGGATCTGCGCACAGCCAAGGCATTCGCCTGGTTGATGAACCGGGAGCAGTGATGCAAAACGAAGAGGAAAGAGCATGGGGACTCACTCACCAGAAAAGTGGAACATTATTTCGCGGAGAATTGAGGAGGAGTGTTATGCGTATTCTGATGCTGGGCAACAGTTTTACGTTTGCCAATGACATGCCGGTTATGCTGGCGGAGCTTACCGGAGCGGAGGTCGTGTCGCACACCAGGGGCGGCGCCCGCCTGTCGGAGCAGCTGAATGCCCGGACCAAGATGGGAGCCAGAACGCGTGCGGCTTTTGAGGATGAATTCTGGGATTACGTGGTCCTTCAGGAGATGAGCAACGGGCCGGTTGTGTCCCGCAATGCCTTTCTGAAAAGCGCCGGGCGGCTGTGCTCCCGGGCCAGAGAGGAGGGCGCCACCCCCGTCCTGTTTGCCACCTGGGCGTATCAGCGGGACAGCCAGGCCATGGAAGCCATGGAGATGAGCTATGAGGAGATGGCTGCGGGCCTGCAGGAGGCGTATCAGGAGGCCGCGGATCAAAACGATGCCCTGATCGCCAATGTGGGACAGCGTTTCTACGAGCTGGCGGACACGCAAAATCTGTACGCATCGGACGGGCAGCATCCGAATGAGGCCGGCTCCCGTCTGGCGGCGGAGACCATCGCGGAGGTAATCCTTGCGGATCAGGCGGCAAAGAAGGGAGATCCGCCCCTGGAGATCGCGCCTGACCTGAACCGGAACGATATCCGGCTGCGCGTGCTGTATATGTATCAGATCCTGATGCGATATTCCGATCCGGATCATCAGCTGACCACCAATCAGATCCGGGATCTGATGGAGAAGGAGCACGGCATTACCATGCACCGCACCACTGTGCCCGGGGACATTGAGATGCTGAGGGCGGCCGGGTTTGAGGTGCACGCCAGACGTTCCAGACAGAATAAATACTATCTGGAAAACAGTACCTTTGAGCTGCCGGAGCTGAAGATTCTGATTGATGCGGTGGAATCTTCCAAGTTCATTACGGAAAAGATGAGCCGCCGTCTGGGGGAAAAGCTGCTGAAGCTGACCAGCGAGGTCGGCGCGGCAAAGCTGAAGAGGAACCTGCACACCTCCGGCCGCGTCCGTTCCGCCAATGAAAAGGGCTATTATATTGTGGATGCCATCAATGAGGCCATCAACAGCGGAAAGCAGATTTCCTTCTACTATACAGATTTTGACGGAAAGAAGGAAGTGGTCCTCCGGAACGAGGGCAAACCGTATGTTGTCAGTCCGTTTACGTTGATCTGGAACGGCGATTTTTACTACATGGTGGGATGGAACCACGCGCAGGCGGAGATCCGCACCTACCGCGTGGATCGGATTTATAAAACGCCGGAGATCCTGGCGGAGGACGGGCATCCGGTGCCGCATGATTTTGATGTGGCCCGCTATACCCGAGAGGTCTTCCGCATGTATGACAATCAGGAGATGGAAAATGTCACCCTGCTGTGCAGCGACGAGGTGATGAAGGGCGTCATCGATAAGTTCGGGCAGGACATTGTGGTGAAGCGGGCGGATTCGGACCATTTCCGGACGACCGTGAAAGTCTGTATCTCCCCCACCTTCTACAGCTGGGTCTTCCAGTGGGAGGGAAGAATCCGCATCGAAGGGCCGGCGGAAGTGGCAGCGGAATATAAGAATATGGCGCGGAAGGTGCTGGAATAAGTCTGGCCGAAAGCCCTGAGCATCATTCCGGAGGATATTGTGTCGGAATGCGGGTGGAAGATAAGGAAACGATATGCGGGTGGAAGATAAGGAGACGATATGCGGTTATTCGTAGCGATTCAGTTATCAGAGGATATGAAGAAGACCATGGCGGGAACGCTTCACGACCTGAAGCAAAAGGGCGTCCGGGGCAATTATGTTCCGCTGCAGAACATGCATCTTACCCTGGCGTTCATCGGGGAAATGGAGGACCCGCGGACGGTGAAGGAGGCGCTTTCGGAGATTTCCGTAAAGCCCTTCAAGTTGGCTTTTTCCGACATGGGGACCTTCGGGGATCTGCTGTGGGTCGGCATTAAGGGAAATCAGGGGCTCTCCGCCGCGGCCAAAGCGGTGCGGGACGCGCTGGATGCAGCGGGCATCGATTACGACCGGAAGAAATTCACGCCGCATGTTACCATCATCCGGAAAGCAAACGGCAGCTGGAAACAGGTGAAAGCGCCGAAGGGAGACATGATGGTCAAAAAGATCTCCCTTATGAAGACCACCTTTAAGGACGGGAAGCCGGTGTACAGTGAGGTGTGTTCGTTCTGAATATATTTACCTGCAGTGAATAACAATAATAATGAG
>CAMNFR010000079.1 GCA_946537305.1 uncultured Lachnospiraceae bacterium
TGTCTCCCGGACGCGCCAACATCAAAGACATCGTAGCTCACAAGATCGTCAACGTACTTGGCTGCGACGGCAAGATCTGATTCTAGAAAGATTGGTCTTGGAAATTCGATTATATGCACATTCAGGGGCAGGCCGCACGGCCTGCCCCTTTTATGTGGCCCGTGGCCCGGGGGACGGTGGCGTGGTCCAACTTTTCTGATAGCCCGGGGAAGGAGCGGAATATGTGCAAAATATCAGCTGCTCAGACGATTTACAACCCGGCCGAAGCAGGAAATGAACGCTCTCAGTCCGGAAATTTTCTGGAATGTGCAAAGAGAAGTTTCCTGAATTGATTTACAACCCGCTGACGGGCTGTGCGGAGCTGGCTGTGAAGGGATTCTGGGTTGTAAATGGTTTCTAATAGACGTACATTGCCCATTTCCGAGGAAAAAGCTTCCTGGGCTGCCGTGAGAACTGTAATTTTGGGTTGTAAATTTCTGGGGATCACAGGATTTGCACAATCTTGCAGGCGCGGGCTTTTGACCTGAGTTTCTGACCGGACTAATCCTATATCCTTTGTTTCTATAGACTTCATAAATTGGTCAATACTTCTTCAACGAAATATGCTATGATGCAAATGACAACGCGAGAGACCGCCTTTTTTGAGTGTGAAAGGGCAACTACTATTTCGGTTGATTATAAAAAGGAATACTGATCATGAGATTGAAAAACGTACTGATTGTAGTCAGGGATATCGAAAAATCCAGACAGTTCTATCATGACCTGTTCGGACTGGAAACGATATTGGATAGTGAAGGAAATATGATTCTGACAGAGGGGCTTGTCTTGCAGGATGAGACGATCTGGAAACAAGCCCTCGGCAAGGAGATCATCCCGGAGAATCATTCGTTCGAACTGTATTTTGAGGAACGCGATATAGATGCTTTCGTGGAGAAGCTGGAGAGACTGTATCCCGATGTCCGATATATTAACCGTCTGATGACGCTTCATGGGGGACAAAAGATGGTCCGTTTCTATGATCCGGACGGAAACTTGATTGAGATTAGGAATCTGGGATAAATGCACCAGATCACCGTCCCTTGACCCACCTGGACCACGCCACCGTCCCCTGGTCCGTCTGGACTACGCCACCGTCCCCTGCTCCACGCGGACCACGCCACCGTCCCCTGGTCCATGTCCGAAACGCAGAGCCTGGAAGCACCGCAGAGCAACAATTGCTTGACATATTATCGTCGTACGATATATAATATTCCAGTGATGGGCTCGGCCCATCATTTATATACAGCCTAAAAGTTTCCGCGCAGCCGGGGAGTTAGCGGTGCCCTGTACCTGCAATCCGCTATAGCAGGGGTGATATTCTGCCGAGGACTCTCACTGTGAGGCTGCCCTTTGTAAGTGGCGATGACGTTCTGGTCTTACGCAACGGGACTTCGTGAACCGTGTCAGGTCAGGAATGGAGCAGCACTAAGCGAAACCTCTCGTGTGCCGTGAGGGTGCCGGGACTGAGTTAACTGCAAAGGTAACGCTTGTGGTGGGTTTTCGAAGCAGAATGCGCGGATTTTTTATTGTATAATCTTCCGGACGGCGGCAGTCAATGCGGACATGCTTGCATGTACGAATTGACTGACATCGGACGGAGTAACCGGCATGAGCAAAACAGCAGCGCGAAGCGATGCGATTTGCGAATGGCGGTAGGATTGCGAGAGTGCGGAGCACGAAGCAATCCGTAAGATTATACAATACAGCTAGATTTATCCGTAGGATTATAAATAATAGTAAATCGTTCAGGAGTTTTCATGTCTTATACTGCTCTCTATCGCAAGTGGCGTCCGGCCTCCTTTTCGGATGTGAAGGGGCAGGATGCGATCGTAACCACCCTGAAAAATCAGCTGAAGAGCGGCCGCATAGGCCATGCGTACCTGTTCTGCGGTACGCGGGGAACAGGAAAGACAACCGTGGCGAAGATCTTTGCCCGGTCCGTGAACTGCGAGTCCCCGCGGGATGGTGATCCCTGCGGACAGTGCGCCGCCTGCCGGGCCATAGAATCCGGCGCCTCCATGAATGTGGTGGAGATTGACGCGGCTTCCAACAATGGTGTGGATAATATCCGGGAGATCCGGGAAGAAGTACAGTATTCCCCTGCGGAAGGGAAATACCGCGTATATATAATTGACGAAGTACATATGCTTTCCACCGGTGCCTTCAATGCGCTTTTAAAGACGCTGGAGGAACCGCCGTCGTACGTGATCTTTATTCTGGCGACCACGGAGCCGCACAAGATTCCGGTCACGGTGCTTTCCCGGTGCCAGCGCTACGATTTTAAGCGGATGACCGTGGATGTGCTGCTGTCCCGTCTGAAGGAGCTGGCGGCGGGAGAAGGCATTGAAGCAGAGGAAAAGGCGCTGCTGTATATCGCCAAAAAGGCGGACGGCGCCATGCGAGATGCCATCAGTCTGCTGGACCAGTGCGTCGCGTTCCACATGGGCGAGACGCTGACCTATGACAAGGTGCTTTCGGTGCTGGGCGCGGTGGATAACGAACGCTTTGGGGCTTTTTACCGGGCCATCCAGGAAGAAGACACGGCCGGCCTGCTGTCGCAGGTGGATCAGCTGATCATGGACGGCCGCGAGCTGTCGCAGTTCGTGCAGGATTTTATCTGGTACCTGCGGGATCTGCTGCTGCTCCTGACATCCCCAGTTAGCAGCGATATCCTGGACCTGACAGAGGAAGATGCCCAGGTGATGCGGGAGGCGGCCGAACAGACCACGGCGCCGGCCCTGATGCGGCTGATCCGCATCTTTTCAGAATTGTATAATCAGATGCGCGGCGCAGTGAACAAGCGCGTGCTTTTGGAAATTGCCATCATCCGCCTGGCGGAGCCGGAAATGGAAGAGAACCTGGAATCCGTGGAGGAACGGATCCGCAGGCTGGAGGCCAAGATGGCCGCAGGCATTCCGGTGCAGACGGCCCCGGCTGCACCCCAGGCAGCGGCGGCGCCGCAGGCGGCGTCCGAACCGGAGGTCATCCGGCTGCCGGCCGCGGAGTACGAGGACCTGCAGCAGGCATCTGAACTGTGGGGTGAACTGGTGGGGCGAGTAGCTGCATCCGATTATCTGGCGGGTAAGAGCCTGCGGGGTACCAAGCCCCGGCCGCACGGCGAGGGCGGCATGCAGGTGGTGTTCTACGATGCGACATCGTTCAGGCTGGCAGGTGCTTCCGGCGCCATAAAGACCATGGAGGATGTGCTGGCGGAGCAGCTTGGAAAGACCATCGCCCTGGAAGGAATCCTTCAGAGAGAGCCGGCGCCCGAGCCGGTATACGAAGTGATCACCGACGATGATCTGGCAGCCTTTCATATGGACGTAGAAGAGGTCGATTAAGCCTTTCTATATAATTAAGAAGAAATACGCATACCTTACAGGTGTGAACAGGAGGAGATAATCATGGCAAGAAGAGGCGGATTTTCCGGCGGTATGCCCGGCAATATGGGCAATCTGATGAAGCAGGCGCAGAAGATGCAGCGTCAGATGGAAGAGGCCAGCAAGGCGCTGGAGGAGAAGACCTACACAGCGGCTGCCGGCGGCGGTGCCGTGGAAGTTACGGTCTCCGGCAAGAAGGAAGTCCTTTCCGTAAAGCTGGCGGAAGAAGTGGTGGATCCCGATGATATCGAAATGCTGCAGGATCTGATCGTGGCGGCTGTCAACGAGGCCCTGAAGGATGCGGCCAAGGATTCTGAGGAAGCCATGTCCCGCATTACCGGCGGCCTGAATACCGGTCTGGGAGGATTTGGTCTGTAATGGATTATTACAGCAACCGGATGCAGACGCTGATCGAGGAGCTTTCCCGGCTGCCCGGCGTGGGGGCGAAATCCGCCCAGCGTCTGGCGTTCCACATCGTCAATATGCCGGTGGAATCAGTGGAGAAGCTGGCGGGAGCCATGACGGATGCAAGAAAATCCATCCGCTACTGCAAGCGCTGCTGCACGCTGACGGACCGGGAGTACTGCCCGATTTGCTCCAGCCCCTCGCGGGATCAGTCCACGATTATGGTGGTGGAGAACCCGCGGGATCTGGCTGCCTATGAGAAGACGGGAAAGTACGACGGGCTCTACCATGTACTGCACGGCGCCATCTCCCCGGCACTGGGGATCGGCCCCTCGGATATCCGGCTGAAGGAGCTGATGGCGCGTCTGGCGTCGGAAGATATTAAAGAGGTCATTATCGCCACCAATTCCAGTCTGGAGGGCGAGACCACGGCCATGTATATCAGCAAGCTGATCAAGCCCACAGGGATTCGCGTCAGCCGCATTGCGAGCGGCGTGCCGGTGGGCGGAGATCTGGAATATATTGATGAAGTCACATTGCTTCGCGCCCTGGAGGGCAGGGTGGAACTGTAAACGGGGAAAGTAAAACGGCAGGAGAGCGAGTGGTGGATAAGTATACGTATCAGCTGAAGGTGGAAAAGATTCAGAGCCAGGTCCGGGAGGGGGATTATGCCTCCGCGGCAAGACTGGCGGATTCTGTAGACTGGACGCAGGAGCACAATGTGCGGCTGCTGACAGCCGTGGCGGAAGCCTATGAAAAAAGCGGTCAGCCGGAACGGGCCATTGATGTGCTGCTGACAGCGTATGAGCGCGCGCCCATCGGAAAGCGGATCATGTACAAGCTGACGGAGCTGGCCGTTCATGCGGGTAAGATCGCAGATGCAGAGACCTACTACCGCAAATATCTGGAGGAGGCTCCGGAGGAAAATAACCGCTACATTCTGCGGTATCTGATCTCCGAGGCCCGCGGTGAGGATCTGGAGCGGCAGATATCTATTCTTGAGTCATACAAAAAGTATGAATTTGAGGAAAAGTGGGCCTGCAGACTGGCAGAGCTGTATCAGCAGGCCGGCAGAAAAGAAGCCTGCATAGCGCTGTGCGATGAGATCATCCTGTGGTTCGGCGTAGGTCCCTATGTGGACCGGGCCATGGAACTGAAGGAAACGTATACGCCCCTGACCGATGCCCAGCGGGAGCACCGGGAGAACCGGGAGTACTACCAGGCACGTGTGCGGGCCGTGGCCAACGAAATGGCGGAGGCCATGGAGGAAAAGGATCCGCAGACAGCTCCTATCGAGGAGGTAGATGCCTCCGAGGTGCCGGAAGAGGATCTTTCCGGCGGGGAAGACCTGCCTGTGATTTCCCTGTCCGCCGAAGTGGCCGGCGCATCCATTGAGGAAACGCCGGAAGTGGTGCTGACAGATATACCGAAACCTGCGGTGGAAAAGACTGTTCCGGAAATGATTCCGGAAGAGGCGCCGGAGGATGAACCTGCAGAGGAAGAGCCGCCTATGGTGGAAGCGGCTGATTCTGTGTGGCAGAGAGGGGATGAGCCGGTGATGACCGTGGCTGCATCCCTGCGGGAGGAGTCCGAAGAGCCGGAAAAAGTTCCGGATGAGGATATCCCGGAAGAAAAGATTCCGGAACAGGAAGTATCCGGAGCGGAAGAAAAAGAGGAATTCGCGGAGGAAGAACCGGTGGAAGAGAAAATGCAGGAAGAAATGAAAACGGAAGAACAGGAAACAAAGGAATCCATGGCTTCCACGCGTAATTTGAAGGATATTCTTCGCAGGACCATCGGCATGACGCCGGTGGATGAGCCGGAGGATCTGGAGCCTACCAAGGAATTCCACCTGCCTGGCGAATATCGCGATGAGGAACCGGTGGTGGAAAAGGTGCCGGCGGAAGAGGATCTCTCGGGTTTCCTGGAGGAGGAGCCTGCGGACGAGGCGGATGAGGAACCCGCTGCGGAAGAACCCGCGGACGGACTGACAGACGAAGAGCCTGCCGAGGAACCTGCGGAAGAAGAGCCTGTTGATGAAGAACCTGCGGAGGAGCCCGAAGAAGAGCTGGATACGCCCTTCGCCGAGGAGTCGAAGAAAGCGCAGGATACCCTTTCGGAGGATTCCCATGTACTGCCGGTGCTTTCCTTTGAGGAGACAGAGCGGGCTGTATGGGAGGATCAGACCAGACGCCGCACGGAAGCATCTCCCCTGGAAAGCTACGAGATGGAGCGGTGCATCTTTATTGCCGCTGCTTCTGCAGAGGAAGGCGTCAATAAAGCGGTAGAGGCGCTGGAGCAGTATTATGATGCCCGCGGTCAGGAGCTTGGACAGATCGCCAAGATCCTGGGCGAAAAGCTGAACCGCAGAGGTCTGGTGAAATCTCTGGTGCAGCTGGAGAATAAGGACCTGATCGTGGATCAGGCGAATGGACTGAATGATGTGCTGATCAAGGAGCTTCTGCGGGTGATCGACCGCCTGGATACAGAGAAGGTCTTTGTGATGCTGGATACGCAGGAAAACATTGAGGAACTGCGGCAGCGCGTGCGCGCGCAGCTGATCGCTTCCGCGGATACGCTGACCTCCATGCGGGAGGACGCGGAAAATAAAGCGCAGGAGCCGGAGGAAGAAGAGCCGGTAAGAACGGAAGAGCCCGCGCCGGAGAGAAGACCGGAGCCGGAGCCCGAAGCGCCCAGACAGGAGGCGCCCCGTCAGGAGCAGCCTCGCGATGCGCGCCCCGGCCGCAAGGTCCAGCATCTTTCCTTTGACCGGCTGGATGCCCGTCAGGAACTCTCCGAGCGTGATTTTATCCGCTACGCAGATTACTTTGCGGCAGAGCTGGAGTGCGTACTGGATGATTCCGGGTTCGACGCGCTGGAGGATGAAATCGACGCCATTCTGGACGAGGGCGGCCGCCTGACAGCAGGCGATGCCCGTGAGATCATCGTAGACGCCGCGGAGCACGCCTCCAAGCCTACGATCAAGCGTCTGTTCGGCGGAAAGTTTGATAAGGATGGAAATCTGATTCTCCGTGGGAGGGATTTCCGCTAGGATATGATGAATGTGAATATGGTGGTGCCCGCGCTGATATTGCTGATCCCCACGGTGTGGGGCATCTGGCGCGGGGCATTGCGTATGGTGTTCTCTCTTGGCTCGCTGATACTGGCGGTCGTGCTGACAGGCATGCTGCAGCCGAAGGTATCGGACTGGCTGGGGGAGAATACTTCTGTATATGAGACGATTAAAACAGAAGCGGCCGCTCGTATGGAGAAAGCCGTGAATGAATTCTTGTCGGCCGCCGGGACGGCAATTCTGACGCCTGAAGGAACCGTGCCGACGGAATCGATGCCTGCGGAAGGAGATGCGTCTGCTGAATCGATACCTGCAGAGGCAGTGGAAGGATCGGCGCTCACGGAAGCAGAATCCGGGGAGACGACGGTGCCCGACTGGGCGAATCAACTTCTGACACAGGAGCAGCAGGCGCAGCTGCTGGAGATTCTGGACATGCCGGAGAAGTGGCGGGCTGACTTGCAGATCCAGGGGGAGATGGCAGCCGGCGCGTTCGTGGAGAAGGTGAGTACCTTTATCGCGGATACGCTTTGGAAGCTGATGACGAACCTGCTGACCTTTGCCATCGTGATGATATTGATCCATTTAATTTCCGGCGCATTAAAAATAGTAGAAAAGCTGCCGGGGATTCATGGGGCCAATAAGCTGCTGGGCGGCGTATTAGGCTTTGCCGAAGGCGCATTGCTGCTGTGGCTTCTTACACAGATTTTAGGCACAGCACAAGGTCTTGGGGGTCTATTTTCCTGAAACCACAAGACGAAAAAAACAATTCAAAAAAACCTCAAAAAGCGGTTGACAAAAGCTTTTCGGGGTGGTAATATATCAAAGCTGTCGCTGAGAGCGGTATACAAAACGCCTCCGGAACAGCACAGAACCTTGACAAATAAACAGTGTATTCCAACCCTGAAAATTCTTTATAAAAGCAGTGCCATGCGGCTGGGGCGGGCTTGTGCTTACACAAAGACCGACACAGACATATGGCGCGTTAAAGCGAATGAGCAATACAGCAGCGCGACGTAAGGAGCGATGTGAATTGCGAATTCGATTTGCGGATGCGGGAGCGCGAAAGCGCGGAGCAGCCGCAGCTTTTCTGAGGTTTTTCAGAAAACGGACAAAATCCTTTTTAAGGTAAAGACGG
>CAMNFR010000080.1 GCA_946537305.1 uncultured Lachnospiraceae bacterium
CGACGATCGCAGACCTGGCGGTGGCTTTAAATACCTGCCAGATCAAGACCGGTGCACCCAGCAGAAGCGAGCGTGTCGCGAAGTACAACCAGCTGCTTCGGATTGAAGAGCAGCTTGGAGAAGCCGCCGTATATCCGCAGATGGACGCTTTCCATGTAGGAAAATGACAGGGGGACGGTTCCTGAAGAGGCGTCGGTAAAAGTATAGAACATAATAAAAGGATCTTCGGTTGTCTGCACCGAAGATCCTTTTTTCACATGTTTTTAAAAATGCGGGCTATGTCACGTTTTTACGCGAGTGCGGCTCCAAGCGCCTTGCAGGCGGCGACGGCGTCATCGTCGGGAGCTTCGTTGGCCAGGACACTGTCCACTGCCAGGGTAATTCCTTTTTCCGCGCAGCGGGTTTCCCATAAACGCATCCATTCTCCGTCTCCCCAGCCGTAGGAGCCGAAGAGGGCAACCTTTTTCCCGGCCAGATCGGCTTCGATCGTGTCCAGCATCGGAAGGAATTCGCCGTCCTCCAGCTCTTCGGCGCCCATGGCCGGGCAGCCGAGGGCGACCGCTTCGTAGTCATTTACTCCCTGGACATCCGCGCAGGTAAGAAGATCGACCTCAGCACCTGCTGATCTTGCGCCGTCTGCAACAGCCTCCGCCATTGCCTGGGTGTTGCCTGTTCCGCTCCAGTAGATCACTGCAACTTTGCTCATAAGATAACCATCCTTTCTAAATTATGTCTTTTCTCTATATTCAATCCCGCATTAAGGGGAAATGAACATCCGGTTCATCCGGCGATCGTCAGTTCCTCAAGGGGGCATCCCTGCGCATACCGGCGAAGCAGTATCTGCGTACAGCGTCTGTATTGTTCAAACTGTTTTACCGCCTGGTCGACGTTATCGTAGACCTTCCACAGCCCGCATAGCTTATAGCTGTCTCTCCTGTGCATAAAACCATCCACGTCGGCGGGGGGATAGCCCAGAAACAGCCCGATCTCATGGGGAAACCCGTTACCCGCTTGGAGCCGGGAGATCAGCCGTGCAAGGCAGGCGCAGGCATCAGAACAGGGATATCCGCATTCGGAAAGAAGTCTCCTGGCCGCCGGGGCTTTAAGATCCCGCTGTAAAAGACCGGGCCGGTACAGGTACAGCAGGGCTCTTCCGTCCTGATACTTCAGCGGCAGGATACGAAGTCCTTTCTGCCCGAGCTTTTTATTCAGTTCCCGAAGATCTCCGGCCATGTGATCCCGACTGTCAAATCTGCAGCTGAAAATGCTGCCGGTCTTCAGGCGGGCCATGGTCGGCGCGCACCAGCGAATCAACAATTCTGTAGACATAATGCTCATCTTAGATATAACTATCATAAGTTAAATATATTTAACGAAATGATAATAGCATGCTGTATGCTGTTTGTCAATGAGCCAAAGCGAGACAAAAAGGAACAGAACCAGGCCTTTCAATCCCTTCAGGCTCTCCTGTATAATATCATCAGAGAATAATATATCCATTTACTGCCGGATTTCTGATCAGGAAAGGAAGGAGGCCTCACATGAGGTACGGCCGATTTGACAACGATAAACGTGAATATGTAATTGACAGAGTGGATGTACCGGTGTCCTGGACCAACTATGTCGGGACCGGAGATATGATGGGAGTGTTTAATCACACGGCAGGCGGCTACGTGATCTATAAAAGCTCGGAATATCACCGGATCACCCGTTTTCGCCCCAATGGCGTGCCTATGGACGGGCCGGGCCATTATATTTATATCCGTGATGAGGAAGACGGGGATTACTGGTCTGTTTCGTGGCAGCCTGTAGGGAAACCGAAAGAGCATTACCGCTGCCGCCACGGCCTGGGCTATTCGGTATATGAGAGCGATTACAGTCAGGTCGCGGCAAGCCAGACGCTGTTTATCGCGATGGATGATCCTGTGGAGATCCTGGATGTAAGACTGAAAAACAACAGCGAAAGAGAACGCCGTCTCAGCGTGTTTTCCTATCTGGAATTCAGCTTCCACCAGGTGGACATGGACAACCGGAATTTCCAGATGAGTCTTTATGCCGCAGGAAGCCGTTTTGAGGACGGGGTGATCGAGCACGATCTCTATTATGAGGAGGATGGCTATCAGTTTTTCACCTCGGATTTTGTCCCGGACGGTTTTGACTGCCGGCGCGACAGTTTTATCGGAGCTTACCGCACGGAGCGAAACCCGCTGGTCGTGGAAACCGGACAGACGGGCGGAAGCTTTGAAAAGGGAGGCAATCACTGCGGGTGCCTCAGAAAGAAGCTTGTGCTGGCCCCGGGTGAGGAAGCTAGGCTGATCTTCCTTCTTGGGGAAGGCGGCGTGGAAGAAGGCAGAGCCATGCGGGAGAAATACAGCCCGGCCAGAGTCGATGAAGATTTTAAGCGCCTGGCTGCCTTCTGGGACAGAAAGCTTTCCTGCCTGCAGATCGATACGCCCAATGAGGGGATGAATACGGAGATCAATATCTGGAACCTCTACCAGAGCGAGATCAATGTCATGTTCTCCCGCTTCACCTCTTTTATTGAGGTGGGCGGCCGCGTCGGCCTGGGATACAGGGACACGGCGCAGGACGCCATGATGGTGGTGCACTCCAACCCGGACAAGTGCCGGGCCAGGCTGCTGGAGCTGCTTCGGGCCCTGACAGGCATTGGATACGGACTTCATCTTTTTGAGCCGCGCTGGTTCCTTCCGGAGGAGAAACAGCAGTCCTTTAAATCGCCGACGGTCATCCCCACACCGGCGCAGAGTGAATTCGTTCACGGGATAAAGGATGCCTGCGCGGATGACGCCCTGTGGCTGGTCAGTTCCATCGTGCAGTACACGCGGGAGACCGGTGATACTCAGTTTGTTGACCGGGTGGTCGGTTATGCAGACGGCGGTGAGGGAACGGTATATGAGCATATGAAGCGGATCCTTGATTTCTCCGCCCGCGAGGTCGGGCGCAGCGGGATCTGCAAAGGCCTGCGGGCCGACTGGAACGACTGCCTGAATCTTGGCGGCGGTGAGAGCGCCATGGTGAGCTTTCTTCATCTGTGGGCTCTGGGAAATTTTGTGGAACTGGCATCTTTTCTTGGCCGGACGGAGGATGCGGATCATTACGGGCGCATGGCACAGAAGGTAAAGGAGAGCTGCAGCAGGGTACTCTGGGACGGAAAATGGTTCATCCGCGGGATCACAGCGGACGGACGCCGGATCGGCACAAAAAGCGACGCCGAGGGACGGGTGCATATGGAATCGAATACCTGGGCGGTGATCAGCGGGGCAGCGGATCATGAGCAGGGGATCATGGCCATGGACAGTGTGGATGAGTACCTTTTCACGCCTTACGGGCTGATGCTGAACGCTCCGTGCTATACTAAGCCTGACGACGGGATCGGGTTCGTGACCCGTGTCTACCCGGGGCTCAAGGAGAACGGTTCCGTCTTCAGTCACCCGAACCCCTGGGCCTGGTGCGCAGAGGCGCTGCTCGGACGGGGAGGCAGGGCCATGAAGTTTTACAACGCGCTCTGTCCGGCGCTGCAGAATGACCTGATCGAGGTTCGCGAGGCGGAACCGTACGCATACTGCCAGTTCATCGCCGGCCGTGATCATTCGGCTTACGGCCGCGCCAGGCACCCGTTCATGACGGGATCCTCGGGCTGGGCCTATTATGCGGCTACCCAGTATATTTTAGGTATCCGGCCTGATTTTGACGGACTGCATGTCGATCCGTGCATCCCCTCGGACTGGGAGGAATTCTCAGTCACGCGCAGGTGGCGGGGCAGCACCTACCGGATCCATGTCACCAATCCCAGTCATGTGGAAAAAGGTGTCTGCTCAATGACCGTTGAAGGAGAAAAGGCGGATGTCCTGCCTGTCCTTCCGGAAGGAAGTACCTGCCGGGTACAGGTAGTGATGGGCTGACATTTTTAAAGGATGATGAAGATGAAAAGAAAAAGACAGCCGACATCCCTTCGGGCGCGTCTGGTCACAGCCGTGCTGCTCTGCTGGATCTTTCCGGTACTCGCGGTGATGGCTCTGGCCGGTTTCCTGCTGGGCAGCAGCTATGAGCGCGCAGCCAGACAGGAACTCGAGACCAGGATGCAGAATGCCATGGAGCAGCTGGAGATGCGCATGGACGCCGTGTTTGAGGCATCCAAGACCGTTTCGTACGACGGAGTGGTACGAAACGCATACCGGCTTTATCAGCGGGAAGGGGACAGCGCGGCTCTGTACGGCGCCGTGACAGAGTATCTGAATCAGAATTTTACCCGTGACGAGAGGATAGACGCCGTCTTCCTCACCTTCTGGGAAGAGATCGGCGTGCATCCGTACGCTGCTGACCGGGGAGATTTCGGCTTTGACGCCCAGCGCCGGTATCGTGAGAATATGGAAGCGGATATTCTTGAAAAAATGAGCGGCATCGATACGGGCATCCTCCTGCTCGAATATGACGGGGAGCTTTACGTAGCCCGGAACCTGCTCGACAGTCGTTTTAACGCTTATGCAACGGTCGTGCTTTTATGTGACCGTGAAAGCCTGTTCCAGTCTCTTGAGCAGCTTTCTCAGTTTGAAGAGGCAAATCTGGTAATAGACGATCAGCTTCTGGTCGATCAGGAAAAGGCATTGCGAAGCATCACAGATACGGAGAAAGCCGGGAACAACAGACGCTATGAGCTTACAGGGGATGTATCGGGCCACCGCTTCGAGCTGTCAGCTTCTCTTGTGCCCTTTAATGTCTGGCGGGAAGTGCCGCCAATCCGTATGGCGGTGCTTTTTGTGGTGCTCCTGGTGCTGCCGATGCTGCTGGCGGTCATCTTCCTGTTCCGCCGGTATGTGACAAGACCGGTGGATATACTGGTGGATGCTGACAACCGGCTGGAAAACGGGCAGAGGGGCTACCATATCGACGCCAGAGCCAACAGCCGCGAATTTGCCCGCTTGTATGCTCATTTTAACGCAATGTCCACGGAGCTGAAGAACCAGTTTGAACGTTCCTACCTGGAACAGCAGGCGCTGCAGCAGGCCCAGATCAAAGCGCTGCAGTCACAGATCAATCCGCATTTCCTGAACAATACGCTGGAAGTCATCAACTGGGAGGCGCGCATGGCAGGGTGCGAGGATGTCAGCGCCATGATCGAAGCGCTGTCGACCATGATGGACGGAGCGCTGGGGCGGGACGGGAGAAGCCAGGTCCCGCTCCGTGAGGAACTCGGTTACGCCGATGCTTATCTCTATATTATCCGGCAGCGCCTCGGAGAACGCCTGGAGATCGAAAAGGAGATCGATGAGAGCCTTCTGGAGATCCTTGTTCCGCGTCTCATCCTGCAGCCGCTCGCGGAAAACGCAGTGGAGCATGATCTTACACCGCGCCGGGGAGGAAACCTCTGCATCCGGGCGTACCGTGAGAATGAGCGGATGGTGCTGGAGGTGGAGCATGACGGCACCATGAGTGAGGAAGACCGTGAAACGGTCGGCAGGCTGCTTGCCGCCGACACTGACAATACGGATATTTCCGGGAAGGTCGGCCTTAGAAATGTCAGCCAGCGCCTCAGACTCCTTTATAAAGATGAGGGAGAGATCAGCCTTCGCCAGCTCGAAGGGGAACGGATCCTGACCCGGGTCAGCTTTCCGGTATGATCACCAATAACAGACAAAAATAGACAAGTGCGGTTCTTCTTTTTTAAAGGCCGGTATTTTATGATTAGGTCAGCCTGAAAAATACAGGGGAATGGATCTGGATAATTCCCCGTCATGAAAGGAGAAAAATGACCATGAAAAAATCAGCATTGATCCTGGGACTTGCTCTGACGATGAGCCTTGCTCCGACGCTGGCTTTCGCTTCCGGAACCACTCTGAACGTTGTGACTTCCTACGGCGGAGATGACGGCAACCGCGCCAATTTTGAGGCAGCTGTCAAAGCTTACGAAGAATCAACGGGAAACAAAGTAAATGACGGTTCCGCTACCTCCAACGAAGAGTGGAAGGCGAAAGTCCTGACCGATTTCGAGACCGGATCCGAACCCGATGTGCTTTTCTACTTCACCAACGCTGATGCTGAGCCGTTTGTATCCGCCGGAAAGGTCGTGTCCATCGATGAGATCCGCGCGGAGTATCCTGATTACGCCACCAACATGAAGGAGAGCATGATGGCTGTTGCCGCTGACGGGAAGCAGTACTCTGTTCCGTCCTCCGGCTACTGGGAGAACATGTTCGTAAACAAAGCTGTCCTTGAGGACTGCGGTGTAGAAGTTCCCGGACCGGATTACACCTGGGATCAGTTCCTGGCTGACTGCGAGACGATCAAGGAAGAGGGATACACCCCCATCGCCTGCTCACTGGTCGAGGTTCCGCATTACTGGTTTGAGTTTATGGTCATGAACAACGGCACCGTTGAGAATCATCTTGACCTTCCCGAAAGTTCTGAAGATGAAGTCGGAGCAAAATGGGCTGCCGGACTGAATGATATCAAGGCACTTTACGAAGCAGGATATTTCCCGGAGAACACGCTGACAGCATCTGATGCTGAGACTGTGGAACTTTTCAACTCCGGCGAAGCTGCATTCCTGATCGACGGTTCCTGGAAAGTCGGCTACTTTACTGAGAACGCGGCTGACCTTGACGATTTTGCCATCGCCTATGTGCCCGGCAAGGGTGAGAGAAGTGCGACCGAAGCGATCGGCGGTATCTCCATGGGATACTTCATTACCACCAAGGCCTGGAATGATCCGGAAAAACGCGAAGCTGCCGTTGAATTCGTTTCCCAGCTTACATCCGATGAAGTCCTGAGCACCTTTGTCACCACAGAAGTGACCGCACTTGTCAACGGAGCCAGCCCTGCCGGCCTCAACAGCCTGCAGCAGTCTGCCGCCGATACCAACGCGAACATTACCGCTATCGTCGGCGCTGTCCAGGATACCCTGACCGCTGAGGCGCGCGGCGACCTGTTTGCCAATATCCAGAATGTGGTCACAGGCAAAATGACTGCGGAAGAAGCAATCGACTCTGCTCTGGCACTGAACTGAGGCAGACCTGATCTTACGGCTGCTGCGAAAGCAGCAGCCGTCTTTTTATCTCTCTTTATCAATAGGACGGTGACCTCATGAGCTCGATGATCTATAAAAGAAAACGGCCGCTGATTATCTTTCTTGTACCGGCTTTTGCATTTCTAATCATCTTCCTGTATTATCCATTTTTCCAGAATGTCATCAACACCGTGCTGAAAATCGGAGGCCTGGGCAGGGCAGCCGAGGGGATGAACGAGCCGTGGTATGAAAACTATTCGCGGCTGCTGACAGATCCGTATATGCGGGTGGCATTGAAAAACACGCTGATCCTGATCGTCTGCACCATTGTATTCCAGGTCGGCATAGCTCTTTTCCTGGCACTGCTGGTGGATACCATCCGCGTCGGAGCGCAGTTTTTCAGGACTGTCTATTTTTTTCCGATCGTCATTTCGGCGACAGCGCTTGGCCTGATGTTCAACCTGATCTTTCTGTATAAAGGCGGAATGGTGAACCAGCTGCTGTTAAATCTCGGGATGCTCCCCTACGATGTGAAAGCGAGCGGGAAGATGATCGTGCAATGGCTTGACTGGAAAGACCAGGCACATTTCATGTTCACCATGTTTCTTCCAGTCATGTGGCAGTATGTCGGGTTTTATTTTGTCATCCTCGTTACGGGACTGAACAACATCCCGCAGGATGTGTACGAAGCCGCTGCGATCGACGGCGCGGACGGATTAAAACGCACCCGGTTTATTACGCTGCCGCTGCTTCGCAATGTGCTGTGCACCTGCCTGGTCCTGGCAATTACGGGAGCGCTGAAGGTCTTCGATCTGCCCTGGGTCATGTTCGGTGCGGGCATGCCCGAGAACATGAGCTGGCTGACAGGAACCTACATGTACGACCAGA
>CAMNFR010000081.1 GCA_946537305.1 uncultured Lachnospiraceae bacterium
CGACGGCGGGTTACCAGAACAACACCAGCACCGATTACAAGGATTGCACCGATGATGTAGATGATAGTCGTACCCATGCCACCGGTGGAAGGAAGCTCAACACCCTTCTGGTTCTCGATCTCAAGAGCATTAGTATCCAGATCAGAGAGGTTGTTCTCGGTCCTTTCAACAGAGCTTTCGGTTTCGGTATTTGTAAGGTTGCCCTTAGCATCGTAGTAGTATGTGCCAGCTTCTCCCCCCTACACGATTATATCGTTTATGGACGGAGAGGTTTTAACTATATTTATAAAGCGACGATAATTATCTTATCCTTTTTTCATTGTGTTTGTAGATATTTTAATCTTTTTACCCCACCAGTGCCTCTTCATACTGTCTTGTATACAGCATATAATAGTAGCCCCTGGCCCTCAGCAGCTGTGCATGGGTTCCGCGCTCTATAATTTTACCATCCTTGACCACCAGAATCATGTCCGCTCCGGTGATGGTGGAGAGACGATGAGCCACCACAAAGGAGGTTCGTCCCTTGGTGACCACGGAGATCGCGTTCTGGATGGCTTTTTCCGTGAGCGTATCTATGGAGGAGGTGGCTTCGTCCAGGATCAGCAGTTTCGGGTCTGCCAATAGCGCGCGGGCAAAGGAAAGAAGCTGCTTTTCGCCGGTGGAAAGCTGGCTTCCGCCTTCTCCCACCTCGGCGTCCAGGCCGCGCATCAGGCTGCCTTCTCCCAGTCGTTCCACCACGCCGTCCGCGGATACCAGCCGGAGGGCTTCGCAGATTTCTTCATCCGTGGCCTGCGGCTTGCCGTAGCGCAGGTTTTCCCGCACCGTTCCGGAAAACAGGTGCGGCGTCTGCAGCACATAGCCCAGATGACTGTGCAGCCACAGTTGGGAGCGTTCCCGCACGTCCCGCCCGTCGATCAGCACCTGACCCTCTGTGGGCTCGTAAAACCGGCAGACCAGGTTCACCAGCGTGGACTTGCCCGCGCCGGTCTCTCCCACAATGGCAATGTTCTGTCCGTGGGGCACCTTCAGGGAGAAGTGCTCCAACACATTTTCTTCCCCATCCGGATACCGGAAGGTAACATCCCTGAATTCCACATCCCCGTGAATCTCTTCCCAGTTCTCTCGCTTGGGGGCAAAGCTGTCCCCGTACTTTTCGATGACCTCCGGCGTATCCGCCACATCCGCCGGCTCCGCCAGGAGCCTTGTGAATCGCTCTATATTTACTTGAATGGCAATAAACGCCGATATATTCTGCAGGATGAACTGCAGCGGCTCCACCATGCCCACCGCATAAGACAGGAACACGGAAAGCGTACCGATCAACAGCACGCCGTCTCTGGTCATCTGCCCGCCCGCGGTCAGGACGATCGCCAGCGCCGCGGAGGACATAAAGGTGACCGTGGAGATCAGCAGTGCGGAGGTGCGCGCCGCCCGCACGGAGTAACGGCGCATCTTTTCCGTATCCGTCTGGAATTCCCGCTGCATGCGGTCCTCAATACTAAGGACCTTGATGCTGCGGGCGCCGGTGATGCCCTCGTTGATATCCCCCGTGATGGTAGAGTTCATTTCCCGGATCCGCCGGTTCTGCACCACCAGCTTTGACTGGAACAGCCAGATGATAACGGTGGCTACGGCCAGCAGCGCCAGCACGAACAGCGCCAGACGCAGGTTGGTGAGCAGCATCACGAAAACCGCGAACAAAATGTAAGATCCGTTCCACACGCAGTCCATCATGCGCCAGGAAACGGCCTCCCCAATTTTTCCGGTATCGCTGACCACCCGGGCGTGAATGTAGCCCACGCTGTTCTGGTTAAAGTAGGAAAAGGACAGCGTCTGTAGATGATCGAAAGCCGCATTCCGCAGGTCCCGGTTCACGCTCATTTCCACCCGGCCCGCGTCGTACATGGTCTTAAAGTTGATAATGCAGTAGAAAATCAGTATCGCCAGATACAGCCCGATGAAGACCGGCAGCCCCTCCAGGGTACGGTCTGCCACAAAGTGATCCAGCGAATAGCGATGGAACAAAGGGAAAATAGCGTCAATCAGGCTGCTGACCAGTCCCAGAAATACCATAAAGGCGATGCGGCCGCCGTAAGGCGCCAGAAAGCGGGACAGACGCGGGAGCCCGAATAAGGGCAGGGAGACTTTTTCTTTCTTCTTTTCCGTCATGGTCTCACCGCCTCCTTTCCGTCTTCTGCAGCGTTCGGCGATTCATCCGCAGCGTCCTGTGATTCCTCCGCCGCATTCTGCATCTTCTCCGCAGCGTTCTGCGATTCATCCGCAGCGTCCTGTGATTCATCCGCAGCGTCCTGTGATTCCTCCGCCGCATTCTGCATCTTCTCCGTAGCGTTCTGCGATTCCGCTGCCTCACGTGCTTCCTCCGCGCCGGCTAGCTGCAGGTCATAGATATTCCGGTAGATACCGCCGGCGGCCAGCAGTTCTTCGTGCGTGCCGCGCTCCGCCACGTGTCCGTTTTCCAGCACCAGAATCTGATCTGCATGCATAATGGTGGTAATGCGGTGCGCGATCAAAATGACCGTGGCGTCGCCGGTCTCCCGTTTCAGGGCTTCCCGGATATGGGCGTCCGTCTCCGCGTCTACCGCAGAGAGGGAATCGTCAAAAATCATAATGGGACAGTCGCGGATAAGCATCTGCGCGATGGCGGTCCGTTGTTTCTGTCCGCCGGAAAGGGTGACGCCCCGCTCCCCTACAAAGGTCTCAAAGCCGGAGGGGAAGCGCTCCACGGTCTCCAGAAGGCTGGCCGTGCGCGCGGCACGCCGCAGGGAATCGCTGCGGTTTCCACGGCGGGATGCGACATCTTCCGTTTCCGCGATCCGTATGTTTTCCTCCAGCGATCTTGAGAACAGATACGGCTCCTGCAGCACCATGCCCACCTGAGACCGCAGGTAGGGGGTATCGATCTGCCGGATATCCACCCCGCCGATCTCTATGGTTCCTTCGTCCAGGTCGTACAGCTTCTCCAGCAGGTACATCAGCGTGGACTTGCCGGAGCCGGTGCCGCCCAGAATGCCCAGCGTAGTCCCCGCCGGAACGGTAAAGGAAACATCGTGCAAGGCCTCGCCGGCCGCTTTGTCATAGGTGTAAGAAACATGGCGGAAGGAAATATCCGCATGCATCGGCGGCTTCACGGCCCCCTCCGGGTCATGCTCCTCCTCCGCGTTCATGATATAGCGCAGACGCTCCAGGGAAATATTGGCCTTGCTCATCTCCGAGATCACGCGCCCCAGGGAGCGGACCGGCCAGGTGAGCAGGGAATTATAGGAAACAAAGGCGATAAACTGCCCCGCGGTGATATGCCCGTCGATGCAGTAGACCGTGCCCAGCACCAGCACCAGCAGATACTGCGAAAGGGTCAGCAGATCGCCGGCCACCCAGTTGTAGTTCAGGATCTTCATCAGATGGATCCAGAAACCGGTGTACTTTTCGTTCTGCTCTTTAAAGCGGGACCGCTCGTACTGCTCCCGCCCGAAGGCGCGCACCACGCGCACGCCCGTCAGATTTTCCTGCACAATGGCAGAAAGACGGCCCTCTTCCGTATCGGCCTTTTCAAAGGCGCCGCCGATACGGGAGTAGAAAAACAGCGAGTAGCTGATCATCACCGGGATAAAGATGGAGGCGTACAGCGTCATGCGGCCGCTGATGCGGGACATAAAGGTCACCGCCAGGGCAATCAGCACGATCACGCGCACCAGCGATGTCAGCTGCTCGGACACGAAGACCTTGATGGTCTCCACGTCGGAGGTGCAGCGCTGGATGATATCGCCCGTGCTGTTGGCGCCGTGCCAGGCGTAGGGCAGATGAATGGTCTTCCGATACAGGCTGTCGCGCATGCGCTTGACAAAGCGCTCCGCCGCCACGCTGTTGCAGAAACGGAACAGAAAGCGGAACAGCGCCCCGGCCAGGGCCACGGCAATCACGACCGCCGCCAGGGAGATGGGATGCGCCTGCAGCGCTGCTATCCCGCCGATTTGCTCCAGAAGTGCGAAAAGAGGCGCCGGAATATCCGGTGCCGCCTCTCCGATTACACTATCCACCGTGAAGCTGATCATGCGGGGCAGCACCATATCCAGAAAAGATACCACGGTCGCGAAGACCATGCTCAGCAGAAAAATAGGCGCGCTTCCCCGCAGAAAATACAGGATCAGCTCCAGGGAATTCTTAAATGATTGTTTTTTGAAATCCATAGCTCCTTACGAGTCAAATTCAATCTTATCAAAGGTCAGGTTCAGTTTGGACATGTGGAACTCCTTCTTGTCCCGGAAATAATCCAGGTTCTCCTGAAGGGCATCCCAGATCTGCTGCAGGGTGGGGGTGCCGGCAAAGAACTTCTTCGGCTCCGCCCGCCAGTACATGTCATCGTTCACCAGGTTATCATGATAGCCGTTCAGCTGCACGATGTACAGCATGCGCTCTCTGCGGAAGCGCTGAGGCTTGTGCGTGACCTTTACAATATAGTCTCCGGCCGGCTTGGTCTCATAGAACTCCTTCACATGGTGCTCTTCCAGCGCCATGATGGCATCGTAATCTTCCTGCGTGAACACCTCTTTGATGATGGGATCAATGGAGAGTTCCTGAATCAGCTTGTCCACCGTTACCAGCTTTACGCACAGCGCGAACAGGCGGGTCGCGATCTTCAGCTCATTCAGTCCGGGATAGGTCGGTGCGATACGGATGTTGGAATCCTGCGGATCCTTTCCGTACGGGAACGCCGCTCCGGCGCCGGTCATGACCACGCCGGCGTTCTTGCAGTATTCCACGATCTTCTTGGCGCAGCCCACGCGTGCCTGGAAGGAGATAAAGTAGCCGCCCAGCGGTTTGTTCCAGCTGCCGATCTCCAGTCCGCCCAGTTCTTCCTCCAGGATCTCCTCCACGGTCTCGAACTTGGGACGGATGATGGCCGCATGCTTCATCATGTGGGCCTTCAGGGTCTCCTCATCCTTCAGCAGGTTCACATGGCGCAGCATGTTCAGCTTGTCATAGCCGATGGTCTGCACAGACAGGCGCTTCTTGAATTCCGCCACATTCTTGGGGGAGGATGCAAACGCAGCGATACCTGCGCCAGACATGGTCACCTTGGAGGTGGACGCAAATTCATACACCATATCCGGATGTCCGGCCTTGGCGCATTCCTTCAGGATATCCAGGATCTGCGGCTGATTATCTTCATATAAATAATGTACGGCGTAGGCGTTATCCCAGAAAATACGGAAATCCTTGGCTGCCGGCTTCATCGCCGCCAGGCGCCGCACTGTCTCATCGGAGTAGACCGTACCGGTAGGGTTGGAGAACTTCGGCACGCACCAGATGCCCTTGATCATGGGATCGGAGGTCACCAGACGCTCCACCATATCCATATCCGGGCCGTCCTCCGTCATAGGGACGTTGATCATGTTGATGCCAAGTTCCTCCAGGATCTTGAAATGTCTGTCATATCCCGGCACCGGGCACAGGAAGTGCACCAGCGGCAGCTCGCCCCAGGGCTTGTTGCCCAGAATGCCGAACACCTTGGCCCGCATGACCACATCGTACATCATATTCAGGCTGGAGTTTCCGCCGATAATAATCTGATCCGGATCGCAATCCATCATGGCGGCCATCAGACGTCTTGCCTGCGGCACGCCTTCCAGCATACCGTAATTTCTGCAGTCGATGCCGTCCTCCGTCATCCACTTAGCCGGATCGCAGCCATCCACGAACATGCCCATGGAAAGGGCCATCTGGTCCAGGGAAGGCTTGCCGCGGGACATATCCAGGGAAAGCCCCATCTCTTTATAATCTTCATACTTGCGGCACAGGTCCTCACGCAGCGCCGCCAGTTCCTCTTTATTCATCTGCAGATAGGATTTCATCATGCATCCTCCTTCACGCTTTACCTAGGTAAAGATAGTACCACATGATTCTCTAAAATGCAAGCAAACAGTCTTCCTCATAATTTCCCCATTTTTCGTTTTTAATTTGTTTCGAGGCGTTTATAAAAAATATAGATTTCGGCGTCTTTTTTAGAAATTCATTATTTTAACGTCACAAGACATTCACATTCCCCAGTTATTATTGTACCATCGAAAGAAAACAAAGACCCATTCGGAAGACATTCCGGATGTTCCATATATCGATACATTTTTCTCCTCTTTCGTTTTACTAAAGGCGGCCGCAAGGCCGTCCGCCAACCACCTACCATTTGTAGTTTTCATACATTTTCTCCTTTTGCAGAACGGACACCCTCGGGTGTCCGTTTCTGTATTAATTATTTGCTTCAAAAAAGGTGCGGACCATATAGCCCGCACCTTTTTCAAACTTTTAATTTCCTGTTTTACTCTTCCTCGTCTTCGACTTCGAGTTCAGCGTCTTCGATTGCTTCGCCGTCATCTTCGACTTCAAGTTCAGCGTCTTCGATCTCTTCGCCGTCGTCTTCCAGCTCCAGGTCGTCATCCTCTGCGTAATCTTCTGCTTCGTCGTCTTCGTACTCTTCCTCGGTGTCGTACTTGGCGCTGTATTCTTCCGGCGTCAGCTCGGTGACCTGTGCATTCGCCAGCAGGAATTCATGCACCTTGCTGCGAAGCGCTTCGACCTCCAGCTCTTCGCGGCTGTAATCTGCTTCCAGCTCTTCCGCGCTTTCATAGCCGTAATCCTCGTAGGCACCTTCCAGGAATTTCTGATATTCTTCGTCCGTGAGTTCCAGCTTTTCTGCCTTTATGATGGCCTTCATGACCATCTGCATGTTCACCTCATCCTCGACGGCTTCCTTCAGATCTTCATCGCTGATCATATCGGACAGTTCTGCGCCGAACATCTCTGCATAGTACGTATAAGAGTTCGTCAGTTCCTGCTCAACGCTGGCATACAGATCATCCGGATGTCCGGTGATTTCGGACTCATCGGCGATCTGGCTTAAAAGCATCTCCCCGGCATCTGAACGGGCGCTGGCCTGCGCCGACTGCAGCAGGCTTTCTTTTACGCTTTCACGATAAGCATCCGCGCTCTCTGCACCAAGCTTTTCCTTCGCGAATTCGTCCGTCAGTTCCGGTGTCTCGTAGGTGTAGACACGCTTTACTGTCAGATTAAATGTGCCGGTCTTGCCTTCGTATTCTTCGCCGAACATATCGTCCAGCTCCGTCTGAGCGGTCACCTTATCGCCGACCTTTACACCGGTCAGTGCTTCATCCACCTCGTAGCCGAACTCCGCAAAGCCAATATAGAAGTCCTTGTTTTCCTCCGCGGCATCCGGGATTTCTTTGCCGTCTACAGAAACGGTGTAATCCGCCACCACGTAGTCTTCTTCCTCCGAGGGTCCTTCCTTATCCTTCTCCTCGGCGTACTCTTCCATGACCGTTTCGATCTCGTAATCTACATCCTCATCCAGCACCTCTGCCTTCTGCAGATCCACCGGAAGCCCCTTGTACTCGGAAAGCTTTACGTAGTCATCCGGATCATAGTCCGCCACTTCGATCGGCTCATAATCCAGATCCTCGGCGTCCTCATCCTCTTCTTCACCGTCCAGGCCTTCCGCATCCTCCGTCTCATCCACGGTCTCCGCTGCCGTCGTTTCGGTATTGCTGCTGCCGCAGGCCGCCATCGAAAGCGCCAGCATCAGGCAAAGTCCCAGTAGCGTCCACTTCTTCTTCAAATCTCTATCCTCCTATTTTTATGCCCCGCTTCGCAGGTACTTTTGGCATGCATCTGTTGTGCGGGTACTATTATAACGCTTTTT
>CAMNFR010000082.1 GCA_946537305.1 uncultured Lachnospiraceae bacterium
TCATCATAATGTGCGTGTGTATCGAAAATCATAAATGGATCTCTCCTGTCCGTTGTTTACCTGCATTATACCTGTCGGCGGGAGTGCTGTCAAACCGGTGGTGATATCCTGTTTCCCATTGCACTTGACAGGGTGGGAAGGATTATCTTATGATAAAGCCGTCTGAGGAATCTCAGAAAGATGCGCAGAAATTCACAGTCTGCGCTTTACAAACAGGAATAGGAGAGATATTAATGCCGACACCGGATCTGGGAACGCCTGCCCGCACCATAGAGGTCATACAAAAATATGAATTTGCCTTTCAGAAAAAGTTCGGACAGAACTTTCTGATCGACCCGCACGTGCTGGGGAAGATCGTGCGCGCTTCGGGCGTCACAAAGGAGGACTGCGTGCTGGAGATCGGCCCGGGCATCGGGACGCTGACACAGTACCTGGCCTGTGAGGCGGACCGTGTGATCGCGGTGGAGATCGACCGGGGCCTGATGCCTGTGCTGGCGGAGACGCTGCGGGAGTATGACAACGTAGAGGTCGTGAATGCGGATATCATGAAGGTGGATATCCCGGCACTTCTGGCGGAGCGGAATATCACGGGGGCGGTGAAGGTGGTGGCCAATCTGCCCTACTATATTACGACACCCATCCTGATGCACCTGCTGGAGAATGAAAAGGAGATTACTTCCATTACGGTGATGATCCAGAAAGAGGTGGCGGAGCGCATGCAGGCCGCGCCCGGCGGAAAGGATTACGGGGCCCTGTCCCTGGCGGTGCAGTACTATGCAAAGCCGTATCTGGCGGCCAATGTACCGCCGAATTGCTTTATGCCCCGCCCGAATGTGGGCTCGGCCGTCATTCGGCTGGACCGGTATGAGGAGCCGCCGGTCAGTGTATCGGACCCCGCCTATATGTTTTCTGTAATTCGGGCAGCCTTCAACCAGCGCCGCAAGACTTTGGTGAACGCACTGAGGAATGATGCATCGCTGCAGCTTGACCGGGAACAGGCAGAGGCGGCGATCGCAGCCTGCGGTCTGCCGGCGGACATCCGCGGTGAGAGGCTGTCACTGGAGGATTTCGCAGCGTTAAGCGATGAACTGCGAAGCCGAGGATAAAAAATGTCACGGTACTCTTTTGGAGAGATGCCGTATGTGGTATAATAATGGAAGGGGCAAAGACGCGGACGAAAAAGTCCCGAAGGAGGATGAATATGAAGAGTGATGTTATTGAGGTGTCCAGCCTGGAGGATAAGACGGATCAGGTACTGGCAATGGCGGAACAGGTGGCGGAGTATCATAAGCTGTCTCACAAGAATACGATTCACCTTCGTCTGCTGACGGAGGAAATGATGGGGATGATGCGTGCGATCACGGGAGGCGTGAACGGAAAGTTCTGGATCGAGACCCGGAATAACAATCAGTTTGAGCTTCATCTGCAGGTGACCACCCGGATGGATCCCCTCAAGCGCTCGCAGCTGCTCTCTGCATCCACCAGCGGAGAAAATGAGGCCAACAGAGGCTTTATGGGAAAGATCCGCGCCTTTTTTGAGCCTATGGAAGATCTGCCCCTTTTTGTGGAGCTGAGACCGGATGGGATGACCACGGATATGACATGGTCCATGCAGGCTTATCAGCAGCATCTGCAGGAATTTATGAAACAGAACAGAGACGGCGCCGCAAAGGCCTGGGACGAACTGGAAAGATCCGTGATCGCGCATGTAGCAGATGAAGTGAAGGTGCGGATTCAGGGATTTATTGTGGAGATGACTGTCTTCAAAGAAATGGCATAATTATTATACGTGAATTGACCGCAAGAGTCATCCAGGTCTGCCTGGATGACTCTTTTTATATGTAAAGAAAATAGTTTCTGCAAAAAAGCGGAAATATCTGTTAATTGAAAGATAAATGTGATATGATAAACAAAGAGTAGTCAGAGAATATAGGAATCGCAGGAGGAGAAGGCATGAGGACAGAATACAGAAACGATCCGACCATGGATCCGTCGGGGTTCGTGCTGCTGGCGGACTATGTGCCGAACATCGTGCAGGAGATTCGCTATTATTCCACCTATAATTTTATTGGAGAGCGCATTGACGGCTACGAGGAGCCCTGTGCCCTGCTGTCTATAGAGGCAGCCCGCGCGCTGAAATCCGCCGCAAGTGAATTGTTCGTCCAGGGGTATCGGCTGAAGGTGTTCGATGCCTATCGCCCGGCTTGCGCGGTAAAACACTTTGTTCTTTGGGGAATCGAGGATCAGGATATCCGCATGAAACAATATTTTTATCCGGATCTGGAAAAGCAAGTTCTGTTTTCGGAGGGATATATTGCCAAACAGTCCAGTCACAGCCGGGGCAGCGCGGTAGACCTTACACTGCTGGATATGAGGACCGGGAAAGAGGTGGATATGGGCAGTCCCTTTGATCTTTTCAGCCCCATATCACACCCGGACTGCAAGGATATCACGCCGGAGCAGTATGAGAACCGCATGCTCCTGCAGAGCGTGATGGTCCGCAACGGCTTTGTGCCCATCCACTGTGAATGGTGGCACTTTGCCCTGAAGTATGAGCCTTATCCGGATACGTATTTTACGTTCCCGGTTTCATCAGCATATCTCAGAAGATAGGAGGAAAAAATGAAGAAGAGAATTTGTGCGCTGCTGACGGTGTTTATGGTGTTTTACACAGCTATATTTCCCGCGGTGGTTTGTCCCGCGGCGGAGAGCTCGGAGGCGGAGACAGGAAAGGATATCTATATTTTATGCACCAGCGATGTTCACTGCGGCGTGGACCAGGGCTTCGGCTATGCAGGCCTGAAGCAGGTGAGGGATACGCTGGAAGCTAAAGGCTATGAGACCATTTTGGTGGATGATGGCGATTCCATTCAGGGAGAAGCCCTTGGCACGCTCTCCAAAGGAGAGGCAATGGTTGATCTGATGAATGACATCGGCTACGATGTTGCGATTCCCGGAAACCATGAATTCGATTACGGAATGGACCGGTTCCTGGAGCTGGCGGAGAAGGCAGACTATCCTTATATCAGCTGTAATTTCACCTGTCAGGACAAGCTGGTATTCGAACCGTATGTAATCAAAGAAGCGGCGGGAAAGAAAATTGCGTTCGTTGGTGTGACGACGCCGCTTACGACCCGGAGTTCTACACCGGAATATTTCAAAAATGAAAAAGGAGAATTTATCTACGGCTTTATGCAGGATAAGACCGGTGAAAAGGTATATCAGGCCGTGCAGTCAGCCGTGGATGCGGCCCGCGCGGAAGGAGCGGACTATGTATTTGTGATGGCACATCTGGGAAATGAGGCGGAATGTAAGCCCTGGACCTATGTGGATGTGATATCCAATACCACCGGCATCGATGTATTCCTGGACGGGCACAGCCATGATACGGATCAGGTCGTCATGAAAAATAAGAACGGGGAAGACGTGACCCGCTGCGCGGTCGGTACGAAGCTGTCCTGTATCGGCTACAGCCATATTTCTGCGGAAGGGGAGATCGTGGAGACCGGGATCTGGAGCTGGCCGAACACAGAGGCGGCACCGGAAATCCTGGATATAAAAAACGAGATGCGGGATGAAGTAGATGCGGCGAAAAAGGTTCTGGCAGAGCAGCTGGAACAGGTGGTGGCGACCACGGCAGTCAGACTGACCATTGAAGACCCGGAAGAGAAGGATACGTCCGGCAATCCCATCCGCATGGTTCGGCGCGCGGAGACCAACCTGGGAGATCTGTGTGCAGATGCCTATCGTGACCAGACCGGTGCTGATATCGCTGTTGTAAACGGCGGCGGGGTCCGGGCCAATATCGAAAAAGGAGATATTACCTACGGGGATATCATCGGGGTTCATCCTTTCGGAAATATGATCTGTGTCCTTGAAGTGACGGGCCAGCAGATCCTGGATGCGTTGGAATGGGGCAGCCGGGCCGTGCCGGAAGAAAGCGGCTCGTTCCTGCAGGTGTCCGGCCTGAGCTATACCGTAGATAGTTCCATAGACACCCCCTGTAAGATGGATGAGAACAATATGTTCGCCGGGATCGAAGGGGAACGCCGGGTAAAGGATGTGAAGGTCGGCGGAGAGACGCTGGATCCGAAGAAAACCTATTCTCTGGCCGGCAATGATTATGATCTCCGGAAGCAGGGAGACGGCTACACCATGTTTGATAATGCGCCTGTCCTGCAGGATAACATCAAACTGGATAATCAGACACTGATCGATTATATTGTGGATACACTGGGCGGAGAGATCGGCGAGGAGTACGCAGATCCCTACGGCCAGGGAAGGATCACGATCCTTGAATAGTTACAGCAAGAAAAGAAATACGAAAGGAGAAAAAGTATGGAACAATTCTTTCATTTGAAGGAACATGGGACCACGGTGAGAACGGAGATCATTGCCGGGACGACGACCTTTCTGGCGATGGCCTATATTCTGGCCGTGAACCCGAACATTCTGGGAACCGTGATGGACGCGAACGGCGTCTTTGTCGCGACCGCGCTGGCCTCCGCGCTGGCAACCTTTTTGATGGCGTTTCTGGCGAACTATCCGATCGCGCTGTCGGCCGGGTTGGGCCTGAACGCGTACTTTGCCTACACTGTCTGCCTGGGAGAACTGGGCGGCGCCGCGGATGCGTTTACCGTGGCGCTGACCGCCGTGCTGGTGGAAGGCATTATCTTCATCCTGCTGTCGGTCTTTAAGGTAAGAGAAGCGCTGGTGAACGGAATCCCCGCGAACCTGAAGCTGGGAATCACCGGCGGTATCGGCCTGTTCGTGGCCTTTATCGGCATGCAGGGCGCCGGTCTGATCGTGCACTCCGACGCGACGCTGGTAGATCTGGGAAGCTTTAAATCGGCCCCCATGGTGCTCTGTCTGATCGGCCTGATGATCATCGCCATTCTGGTGCACTATCAGATCAAGGGCGCGGTGCTGATCGGCATTCTTGCGACCTGGGGCCTGGGCATGATCGCCGAAAAGATCGGCTGGTATGTGGTGGATGTGGAAGCAGGAGCCTACAGTGTCTTCCCGCCCTCACTGATATCCTTCAACTTCAGTGGTCTGGCCAATACGGCCTTCCATTTCAACTTCGGCTGGGCAGCGACGCACCTGGTACAGTTTATTGCCATTGTGGTCTCCTTCCTGTATGTTG
Source organism: uncultured Lachnospiraceae bacterium (assembly GCA_946537305.1). Taxonomy (GTDB): domain Bacteria; phylum Bacillota; class Clostridia; order Lachnospirales; family Lachnospiraceae; genus UBA3305. Next base: position 5,147 of record CAMNFR010000082.1, read on the forward strand.
ACCTGTTTGATACCGTGGGCACTGTGGTGGGCGTTGCCTCCAAGGCAGGCCTGCTGGATGAAGACGGGAAGCTCCCGCGCGCCGGCAGGGTGCTGCTGGCCGATGCCATCGGTACCACGGTAGGCGCCTGCCTGGGTACCTCCACCATCACCTCCTTTGTGGAATCCTCTGCCGGTGTGGCCGAGGGCGGCAAGACCGGTTTGACTGCAGCCACGACAGGATGCTGGTTCCTGCTGGCGCTCATCTTCAGCCCGGTATTCCTGGCGATCCCTTCCTTCGCCACGGCACCCGCGCTGGTCTATGTCGGTATGCTGATGGTCTCCTCCGTGACAAAGATGCACTTTGACGGAGATATAGCCGATGCCGTGGGCGGCTACATGGCGCTGGTCATGATGCCGCTGGCCTACTCCATTGCCACAGGAATCATGTTTGCTATGCTTTCCTGGGTCATCATCAAGGTGTTCACCGGCAAGGCCAAGGATATCTCCCCGGTGATGTGGGGCGTATTTGTACTGTTCATTCTTCGTATCATCACCCTGATCACGAATTTCTCGTAAAGATCAGGGAACACTATGGATTGGGAAAATACTATGGAAAAAATCACATTGAACGATGAACTGTCTCTTCCCGTCCCGGAGGGGTTTCATACGCTGACGGAAGAAGAGCGCGGGAAGATGAAGATGCTGCAGCACGGAAGGCATAAAGAGCAGGACGATCGCAGGAACGCAGGCGCAGGGCTTTTCGTACAGCTATACCGCCTCCGGTACAGATCTGTTTGCGGAATCCTACGTCATGAAGTATAATAAGAAAATCTGGTACTTCCACTTTTACGCAAGGGCAGCTCTGAAAGAGGAGAGCCTGAAGGTATGGAATGAAATACTGGACGGCGTGCGCGCCGCAGGATAGAAAAGACGGAGGAGTCTGAACATGAACAAACATTGTAAAAGAAGCGTCATATGCATTCTGACCGCGCTGGTCCTGATGCTGACATCGGCATGCGGATCAGCCGCTTCGGGGGCGGCGCAAGGTACGACCGCGGCTGCCGAGACGACTGTCGCCGAAGCTCCGGCGGAGGCTGAAGAGACAGAAGCAGCGGCCGAAGCTGCTGCCGCGGAGACCGAGGAGGTCTTCGCGCAGTGGAACGAGGATGCGCCTGCGCTGAATACCCTGATCGAGTATGTGGAGACCGTGACGGAGGAAGGATCGGACTCCTTTATCCCGGCGGAGGACCGCATCGCTGTCTTTGATATGGATGGTACGCTGATGGGAGAGCTGTATCCCACCTATCTGGAGTACTACATGCTCGCCTGGCGGATACTGAAGGATCCCTCCTACGAACCGGATGAGGAGACGCTTCAGGTGGGGCGACTGCTCCGCGACTGCGCCCTGGACAATTCCTTTCCGGAAGATATGGCGATGCAGCATGCTCTGGCGGCGGCCAAAGCCTATTCCGGCATGACACTGAACGAGTTCGCGGATTTCTGCACGGAAATCCTGCTGCGCGACGCGGACGGATTTGAGGGCATGACCTACGGGGAGAGCTACTATCAGCCCATGGCAGAGGTCATTGAATATCTGCAGGATAATGATTTTAAGTGCTATGTCTGCTCGGGCAGCGACCGTTTTATCTGCCGTACGTTTATCGAAGGCATGGCGGACATCCCCTATGAGAACATCATCGGCATGGATGTGCAGCTGGAGGCAACGGGGCAGGGCGATGCCGATGGCCTGGACTATGTATTCAGCACAGGAGATGACCTGATACGTACGGATCAGCTTCTCATCAAGAACCTGAAGACAAATAAGGTGCTGCAGATCGCGCAGGAGATCGGACGTAAGCCGGTGCTTTCCTTCGGCAACAGCTCGGGTGATGTCAGCATGCACAATTACACCATCAGCAATAATAGCTATCCCAGTGCGGCCTTCATGCTGATCGCAGATGATGATGTGCGCGATTACGGAAATCCGGAAAAGGGCGAGGAGCTGCGCGCCAAATGGGAAGAGAGCGGGTACAACGTGATCTCCATGGCCAATGACTGGAAGACCATCTACGGAGAGAACGTGAAGAAGACCGGTGAATTCCACTGGATGGAGGAACTCTCGGAGGAGCGGACGGCCGCAGAACCGGAGGCAGCCGATGCCGGGGAAGATGTTCAGTATGTAATGTATCTGGGCACGAACGACAAGGACACCAACCAGCCGGTATTTCCGCGGGAAGAGGCCATGGAGAAAGCCAAAGAGATCCTGATCAGGCATTTCGGCGGATATACCATTCAGGATGCGGAAGGCGGCTGGGTCGATGATGACGGAACCGTGTATCAGGAATATACACTGGTCATCTATCTCAGTGACACAACGGCGGATCAGGTACATGCGGCAGCGGATGAAATGATAAAGGAATTTCATCAGAGCTCCGTGCTGATCCAGACAAATCCGACGTCCACAGAGTTTTATTCCGG
>CAMNFR010000083.1 GCA_946537305.1 uncultured Lachnospiraceae bacterium
TCCCCGGCGAGATATGACCACGGCTCTCCGTAGTTACATTAGCATCCCTACAAACTTATATTCTTATTTTGAAAGGACCATACCATGAATATTGGAAATGAATTGTTGAAATTTATTGAAAAGAGCCCCACCTGTTTCCAGGCGGCTGATACGGCCTGCGAAATGCTTCAACAGCAGGGATATCAGCTGCTGCAGGAATCAGAACCGTGGGATCTTGTCCCCGGCGGACACTATGCGGTCATGCGGAATCACTCCTCCCTGATTGCCTTCAGCCTGCCGGAGGGTCCGGTCACAGGCTTCATGATCGGTGCCGCTCACAGCGACTCCCCCACCTTCCGGGTAAAGCCGCTGCCGGAACTGGCCGCAGACGGGCATTACGTAAAACTGAACACCGAGCCTTACGGCGGAGGCATTTACTCCACCTGGCTGGATCGTCCTCTCTCCGTGGCCGGCCGGATCACCGTAGAAACACCCAACGGTCTGAAGGCCCGGCTTGTCCGCGTGGACCGCGATCTGTTCGTCATCCCGCAGGTAGCCATCCACATGAACCGGAAAGCAAATGAAGGAACCGCGTTCAACGCCCATTCGGATATGATGCCGCTGTTTTCCAGCGAAGCCGGCGCAGGTTCATTTCTGGATGTCATCGCAGAAGCCGCCGGCGTACAAAAAGAAGATATTCTTGGAACGGATCTCTTCCTGTATAACCGGACCCCCGGCATGCTGTGGGGAAAGGAAGAGGAATATGTCTCCGCGCCGCGCCTGGATGATCTGCAGTGCGCCTTTGCCCTGCTTCGCGGTTTTCTGGCTGCCGCACCGCCTGTAAGCGCCGTGCCGGTCTACGCTCTGTTCGATAACGAGGAGGTCGGAAGCCTCTCCCTGCAGGGGGCCGATTCCACCTTCTTATCTGATGTGCTCACCAGAATTGCCGGTGCCTTCTCCCAGGATTCCAGTCATCAGGATTATCTGCGGCTGCTGGCCGGGTCCTTCCTGGTATCCGCAGACAACGCTCACGCAGTGCATCCTAATCATCCGGAATATGCCGATCCCGCCAACCGTGTCTATATGAATCACGGCATTGTCATAAAATTCAACGGCAACCTGAAGTACACCTCGGACGGTGTTTCCTCCGCGCTCTTCCGGAAGCTGTGCCGTATGGAGGATGTTTCCTCCCAGGTCTACACCAACCGGTCTGATCTGCCGGGCGGTTCCACCTTGGGGAATCTAAGCAACCGCCATGTCTCCCTGCGGGCCGTGGATATCGGGCTTGCACAGCTGGCCATGCACTCCGCTTACGAGACAGCCGGCGTTAAGGATACGGAGGATCTCATCCGCGTCATGACACGCTTCTACGGCAGCTCGCTTCGGACGGATGCCGCCGGAGAAATCATTCTCGAATAGAAACATACTTCGCCAAGACACACAAAAAAAGAAATCGGGGACAGATTCCTTCGCTCGCTCCGACAGAGTGAGAAAAGGAATCTGTCCCCGATTTCTCATTTTCTAATGGTAAAAGATCCAGATGAAAAGATATCCGACCATCACGGCGGTTAGTGTGAACGGTACGCCGATTCGCATGAAATCTCCAAAGGAAACCTCGTGGCCGTCCTTTCTCAGGATTCCGATGCCTGCGATATTTGCGGAGGCACCGATGGGCGTAATGTTCCCGCCCAGGGTGGCGCCGACCAGAAGTCCGAAATACATCAGCTCCGGAGAGATGCCCAGAATCCCGGTGACGCTCTGCAGCACCGGCAGCATCGTGGCCACATAAGGGATGTTATCGATAAAGGCGGAGATCAGCACGGACCCCCATACAACGATGGTGTACAGCAGAAATACACTGCTGCCCCCTGCCCGGCGAATCAGCTCGGCCAGATCATCGATCAGACCCACATCTGTGATGCCGCCGATCACAATAAACAATCCGGTCAGCAGCAGCAGCGTATCATAATCGATCTGTTTAAAGGCGTGTATCATACCGGCCTTATTATGTTTTGAGGTCAGCTCCCACGCGATCGTAAGGAGGGCGAACACAATACAGATCAGACCATTGGTGTAGGAAGGTTTTCCTTTTACAAACGAAGCAGCAATCAGTACCACGACCATCCCCACCAGCGTCCAGGTCGGGATAAAATCTTTTACCTCTGTCAGCTTATGATCATTGGGAATCGGTGTCTTATTATCCCGGAACAGGACTAACATAATGGGGATCGTGGCAAGTGCTCCCAGTTCCGTGGCAAAGAACATGCCTGGCCGCCCGTTTACAAAAAAGAAATCCAGGAAATCCATGCCTGCATAGGCACCCAGCATAATGGACGTGGTATCACCCACCAGCGTGGCAGCCCCCTGCAGATTCGAAGAGACCGCGATAGAAATGATCATGGGCACGGGGGAGATCTTCAGCTTTTTACAAACTGCCATGCCCACCGGCGCTACCATCAAGACCGTGGACACATTATCAATAAAGGCAGAGATGATACCCGAAAACAGCGACATTAAAATGGTGACCCACATAACATTGGGCGCCAGCCGCATCAGCCGGTCAGCAATCCGGTTCGGCATACGGGATTCAATGAAATAATCTACCAGCACCATAGTACCCGTAAGCATGAACAAAATATTCCAATCGATCGAATCCGCCAATTCCGAGAGCGGCAGGACTCCGACGATCAGAAAAAGCGCCGCTACGCCAAGTGCGATCTGCGCGCGGTACTTTGTGAAAACGATCATGCCTATATACATAGCAATAAATAAGATGGTAGCAATGGCTTTCATAAGCGACCTCCGGAAGCGGCGCATAAAAAAAGACTTTTACGCACCAAAAGAAATACGTAAAAGTCTTGCTGCTTCGAATAAAAACCGGTCCCTGACGGACGTGATGACGACTTTTATTACATGGGAACCATGTCAGCTACTCCCTTTTTACACAGCGGAAATGTACCATATTTTTTTGTTGTTGTCAATCCTACAAATAGTAACTATTTATAATTTACGAAATCTGAACAAAGCTGTTTTTGCACCTGAACACAAGGGGTGGCTTCGGTCAGATTTCATGGGTTGAGAATCATCGACATGATATACAGGCGGCTGTCCAGATCCGCGAACGGGCGCATGCCTTCCCGGCGGTAGTGCCCGGCATAGGCTTGCTGTAATTTTATGCCCGCGTGGTTCAGCAGACTTCCGGAGACCAGCCACTCTTCTTCTTTTTCTCCGACATCCCGGAATCGATACATAGCTTGTTCCTCCAGGCCTGCCGTCTGAAATTTCCCGAAAGACATATTCGGAACCGCCTGCTCCATCATGTAAAAGCCGATGGCTTCTTTTCGATCCGGAGAAACGGTCATCCACTGCCAGACACCTTTTTCAAAGTCATTGTATCTGCGATTGACCAGACGATAATAGTCTCCGAACTGCAGCACGCGTCGATGTTCTTTATAGAAGGCGATCTGTTTCTTTACCTCCGCAAGTTCCTCCGGTGTCAGTGCGGCCAGGTCACATTCATAGCCAAGCACACCGAAAGCAGCCACGCCGAACCGGGTGGCCAGAGGCGTCATGCGGCCGGTCTGATGATTGGGGCAGGCGGATACATGAGCGCCGACCACAGAGGCCGGGTACCCGTAGCTGAGGCCTGTCTGGATGAACGCGCGGCAGAGCGCATCGGTGTTGTCGCTGGCCCAGATCTGAGGCATATAGCAGAGCACGCCCAGATCAAAGCGGTTTCCTCCGCTGGCGCAGCCCTCGAACAGAATGTGAGGGAAGCGGCGCGTCAGCTGGTCCATCACCTCGTAATACCCCACATAATACCGGTGCAGGAACTCGGTCTGATTCTCCCGGGCGCGGCTGAAGATATCCGTGAAGATACGATTATTATCCCACTTAATGTAGGAAACCCCCTCCTCCGAAAAAACGGCGCTCATGGTATCCACCAGCCAGGTACGCACCTCGGGCCGGGTAAGATCCAGGATCCGCTGGTCCCGCCCCTCGGAATGCAGCGTCCCGGGCACGTCGACGGCCCAGTCCGGGTGTTCGCGGTACAGACGGCTGTTCACGGAGATCATCTCCGGCTCCACCCAAAGCCCGAACCTAAGCCCCAGCGCCTCTATTTTCCGGGCCAGGCCGCTGATGCCGCCCGGAAGTTTTTCATAGTTGCAGTACCAGTCGCCCAGAGAGGACCTGGAATCATTCCGGGTGCCGAACCACCCGTCGTCCATCACAAAAAGCTCTATGCCGGTCTCCTTGGCGGTCTTCGCCATGGCCAGCAGCTTTTCTTCGTCAAAGTCAAAATACACCGCTTCCCAGCTGTTCAGCAGGACCGGCCGTTCTTTCTTCTTCCATTCGCCGCGCACGATATGCTCCCGCACAAAGGTATGCATGTTCCGGGAAAGACCGGTAAAGCCGCCGGCGGAAAAGCTCATCACAGCCTCCGGAGACTCTAATTCCTCCTCAGGTCCCAGCCGCCAGCCAAACCCTTCCGGATGAATACCCGTGATCACACGCGTCTTTCCGTACGCATTCACCTCTGCCATCTCGCAGTGATTCCCGCTGTAGATCAGATTAAAGCCAAAGCAATCCCCGGCCTTTTCCGAGGTCTCCGGACGTGAAAGCATAACGAAAGGATTATTCATGGAAGAAGAAATGCCGCAGCGGGATTCGTTGATCCATTTTCCCTGCGCCAGCGGAATGCGCTGGTGATTCATCTCCCTGGCCCAGGCCCCGGTAAAGGTATGGAAAACATATTCCGAATCATCCAGATCCAGCTGCAAACTCATCAGACGGTTCACGGTAAACGCTGCCTCTCCCTGGTTCCGGATCACCGCACGGCGGGTAATCACATCGCAGGCCGGGAATACGGCATAGATCAGTTCCAGTTCCGCATAATAAACAGAATCCTTCAGCAGCACATGCAGCTCCTGCGCTCCGCCATACGAGGACGGAAGCGCCTTCATGGGCATCTTCCCCTCAGACACCCAGGCATCCGCATACAGAAAATCGCTGGTGCGGCTCCCGTTTTCGAAGGTAATATCCAGGAACGGTTCCCGCACATCTCCGTGTCCCAGGGCAGAAAATTCCAGGCAGCGGTCCTCCAGCCCCAGCAGCGGATACTCTTTGGAGTAGGCGATCCCATTGCCGCCCAACATCCGGCACTTCTGTGTCAGGACCTCCGCCGCACCTGTTGTGTCGATAGATGGACCGTAATGCAGGTGCTCCAAGTGCCCGGAAGGCAGCTTTAAAAAACTGTAGGTCGTGTGGTCTGTCTGCAGTACAAAAAGATTATCCTGTATGGTAATCATATATATTCTTCCTTCTTTATTCTACAACAATCACCGAGGCATACCGAATCACGGTTCCGTCCTTTTTACGGTAACCGGTCTGCATGACCTCCTTGACAGTCCCGGACGGCAGGTTAATATCCGCCACCTGGGCCACCGCGTTATGAATCGTATAATCGAATTTTTCGCCCAGGGCCGGGATGGGCTCCACGCCCTTCTTTGCCAGAATATCCAACGCCTGCTGATAAATCTTCTTCATCCCCTGCACTTCCGGGCCGTTCTCATCCGCCGCATACCGGGAGGCATATTCCAGACTGTCCATAATAGCGATGAATTCCTGATAATCTATTCCCTCCGGCGTCTCCGCTTTTCCGGAATCCGCTTCCGCGGTCTTTTTATTTTCGGCGGCTTCCTGATCGGTCTTTTTCTGCAGCCACTGCTCATCTACCATAAAACCGGCGACTTCCCGGCCATTCCCCGAAAGAAGGGCCACGCGAATCCGGCGGCCGGCATCGACATCGATTCCTATATACATCCGCCCATCCTGCAGGCTGGAAAGTGCCTCTGATGCCGCTTGAGAACTACCGATTTTCTGAAAATGCAGCCCTCTGCGCTCAAAAAGGACGATCTCCACGCCATCCTTCAGCCCGGTGGCCTCTTCCGCCGGGACCTCGATCTTTGTTGGAATCGTTGTATCCGCCAGAACGCCCTGATACATCTCCCCATTCACAGAAATGCACAAATCATATGACGAAAGCGTGTCAAGTGCCAGCAATCCGTCCCCACACGACTTCCCCATCAGCACTGCTCCCTGCAGTGCCAGACCATAAGCAATGGCGGTAGATGCGATCATCTGAAAACGCCGGTTCCTGCGATAGTATCGCTCGTTGTCCTGATGAGGCCGATACATATAAAAGGATTCCTGTACCAGCGATGCCTGTTCCGGGGTCCCTACCACACAGACGCCCTGTGCCGCAGAGCAATCAAAGGTCTCCCGGGCCTCATCATCCAAAAAAGCAAAGCCCTCCGGACTTCCCGGCACCCAGGTCCCGGCCGCATAGGTACCGACTTTTTCAGCAACGCCGTCCCCTAAATTATATTCCGAAACAGACAGGTTTTCTCCCTCCGGAATGGCGATCTGAAGGAATCCGTCAGAACGACCGGAGGCAGCCAGCGTCAGTGCTGCCGCAAGACTTTCCGGCATAAAACGCCGCAGCGGGATCTTGCAGCGCTTTGCCATCGCCTGCAGCGCAAGCATTTCCCACAGACCAAAGGAATCCGGAACAGCAAGCAGGATCTCATACTCCATGATGCCGCAGCGTTCCCGCAGATAGCGGTCGACCCGGGAGGCAGCGTCCTGAAAGCAGGCTTCATCCCGAAGGATTTGTTCTTTTTCCCAGCCGGTCAGGAACGGAGATGCATCCACCAGCACCTGGCCTCCCTCTGTATGTGAAATATAAATGCTGTCCTCTGCAACATGTACTCCGACGAATTCTGTCATATCTCCTGCCTCTCCTCTGACTCTTTTTTCTGACTCGGTGCGCATATCATTATATCTTGTGTACCTGGTCATGTCAAAGGAAAGAATTTGTCGTGACACAGCAGCATTTATGGTGAATTCTATGGTATAATTAGAAATACCGCATTTATAACGTGTCTCTATTTATGAACTTTGATCATCGGAGGTGACGAATATGTGCTGCAGATATTGGGTGGAAGAATCCCCGGAGCTCCGGTCAATTGTGGAAGAAATGAACCGCTCTCCTCTGGTGCAGAAGTGGCAGAACGTCTCACCCATCAAAAGTTACGGTGAAATTCGACCGACAGATGTGGTGCCGGTGATCGCGCCGAACCGCTCGGAAGCGAGAATGGTCTACCCGATGAAGTGGGGCTATACGGGAAAAAGCCTGTTGATAAATGCCCGCACGGAAACCGCTGCCGAAAAGTGGACCTTCCGGGAGGACTGGATGCGTCACCGTTGTATTGTACCTGCTTCATGGTACTATGAATGGGAACATCTGCAGGGAAACGATGGGCGGAAGCTTACCGGAGACAAGTACAGAATCCGGCCGAAGGAATCTTTCATGACATGGCTTTGCGGTCTGTACCGGATTGAGAACGGCCTGCCTGTCTTTGTGGTGCTGACCCGTGAACCCGGCGAGGAGATCCGTTTTATCCATGACAGGATGCCGCTGATCATGCCGGAGGATCTGGTAAATGAATGGATCCGGCCGTCTGTAAGACCGGAAGAACTGCTCCCCTACGCATTGACAGGGATGGATTTTGCGAGGGA
>CAMNFR010000084.1 GCA_946537305.1 uncultured Lachnospiraceae bacterium
GTGCCGGTGAATGTATTCGATCGGGTCTTCCATGGTAATGATATGGCAGTCCCGGCTGTGGTTGATGCGGTCGATCATACAGGCGAGCGTGGTGGATTTTCCGGTGCCGGCGGCGCCGGTGATCAGTACCAGGCCCTTCTTGGTATCCGCCAGCGACAGGACCGCTTCGGGTATGCCCAGCTTGACCGGATCCGGCAGTCCAAAGTGGATCACACGGATGACGGCCGCCAGCGAGCCTCTCTGACGGAAGACATTTACGCGAAAGCGCCCCATCTGGGAGATGGAGAAGGAGAAGTCATCGTCTACGCCGGCGTCCAGGTTGATGCGGTCGCGGCGGCTGACCTGGTAGATTTCGTCTACGAGTACCCGAATGGAATCGGGCAGCAGGCGGTCGCCGGGCAGGCGCAGCTGGGCGCCGTTGCACTTAAAGGTGACCGGAAGGCCGGCGATCAGGAAAATGTCGGCCGCGTCGGCGGCGATGGCTTGTTGTAGTATTTCCTGTATGGACATGGACTTTACTCCTGTTTCTAGCGGGTGTGCTTTTGGGCCAGTGTTGGTGCACACTATTGGTGGATGTGCTTTTGGACCAACGGTGGTGCAAACTATTGGCGGGCATGAAAACTTCCGATCCTCGGTCCTATCCCGGTCGCGGCCGGGGAAACGGCCGCGCCGGCTATAGGGCCTCGGCTCTTCGAGTATTGCGGCGATCGATCAAAAAGCATTTCTGTGCTTGTATTAACGGATCACTTACACGGTGTCTATAATTGCTCGAGTCGTTTCATTTTATTCTGCGGTCTAAAATCCGGGCCACAGGTTTCCGATATCTAAGTCTTCGTTCCACGTCTTTATAATACGATAAGAAACGATCTGCAACTCACCTTGTTCCGAAATAACACCTACGGAGAGCTGATAGTCTTCGTTTTTGGGCTCGTACCAGGTGATGCCTGCGGCATCGGTGTGGGTGTCGGGCAGCGCGGAGAGTGGTGTTCCGGCGGATAGGGCGGCCTGTGCTTCTTCCAGGAAGTCGGCTCCTTCGCTGATTTGTTCGTAGCGTCCGGTGATGGTGTCCGCGTATTTTTCTGCCAGGCGTCTGTCGGCGCGGGCGGTGGTGAAGGTGAGGATAGAAAGGGTGGTCAGGCAGATGCTTATGACCGTGAGCAGCAGGGCCAGGGGGCCCAGCTTGATGGGTGCCTGGTTCATGCTGCCTCCTTTCCGCGCAGGTAGCTGCGCGCCTGCAGGGTGTAAATGGCTTCGCCGCCGTCTTCGGCGCTGACTGCGATGGTGTCCTGCGCCAGGGTGTCGGAAAGCCACTGTCTGGTTACTTCTACACGGTAGGTACGGGCAGTGGTACTATCCGTGTCGGTCCAGTCGTAATAGCCGATGTACTGTTCGGATGTGCTTTCCCGTTTTTCTTCGATATCCCGCAGCGGGAGCGTTCCCTCCGGCAGTTTTTCGGAGGTGTCCAGCTGCAGGCTTTCTTCTATGTTCTGTGCGATGGTGACGGCTTCGCTCAGGCGTTTGGCGCGCACGCTTTCTCCCCGGGCGATGCCGAAGATACGTGTGAGCACCAGCAGGATGCCGATCATCACGACGATCATGACAAGGGTCTCTACGTAAAATGCGGTGATTTCTCCCCGTTTTTTCATTCGGCGTCACCCCCTTCTCCGGATCCCCCGAAATTGGGGATGGCAAAGGCGGGCGTGTCCGCCAGTTCACTTTCTTCTTCGCCGGCGGTGAGCCGATCTGAAAGGCCGGCGTCGCTGCGAAGGTGGATGTTCACGCTGCCGCAGTCGGCGTTTACGGTGAGCACGCCTTCTTCCGGCACGAATGCCGCCTCGAACAGATTGGTCTGACCGATTTTCATGGCGTCCGCAGGGTCATACGGCGCGTCTGTTTCCGCGTAGTCTTCCACCAGCGTTCCTTCGTGCAGGTAGATGCGGGAGGCATAGCCGCTGCCATCTTCCGCTACCAGCACGTATCCGCCCTCCGGGCTGTCGTTTCGCACGGAGACGGCGTCGGAGGCGTCGTTCGCGCGGACCACGGAGCTGATGTAGGCCAGCACGGCCCGGGTGCGGTAGTTATCATCCTGGCTGCCTGCCGTCTTTCGGTAGGTCTGGGCGCCGAGGACTACCAGCGCCAGAAAGCATGTCAAAAACAGCGCTGCGATTCCTATCATATAAAGCCCCAGCGGTGAGCTTTCTGTCTGCTTCATGTCCCGGCCACCCCCTTTCCGCCCGGCAGGATGCCTGTTTTATTGGATAGTATCGGTATTTGCTTTGGGCTCCACCCGCACATCCGGCGGCAGGTTGGAGGCAAAGGCATCGTAGCGTATATAGTAGTCCCGGGTGTTGACGGACAGGCCGTACTTTTCCGTAAGGTATTCCAGGTCCGGGGGATACGCCCCCTCCACCACGTAGCACTGGAGCGCGGCCCGCTCCACGGCTTCCTTTACGGATTGTACCGCTTCCTGCTGCATGTCTCTGCCGGAAGTCTGTCCGGCGCGGAATCCTATGATCCCTGCCGCGACAGCACAGAGAATCAACAGCAGCCAAAGCCCGGGATGGCTTTTCTTTTTCTGATCCGAATACACGGCACATCCCTCCCCGTGTTTTTCAGGTTATGTCATTCAGTACCTGGCGGTCACCCTACGGAGGTCACCCCACGGCGTTCATCATGCCGATCAGGGGGAGCATCACGGAAAGGAGCGAGAGCCCCACCGTGATCATCAGCACACCGGACAGCAGCGGATCTACAATACCGACCAGGCGGTCCACCAGGTGCGCGGCGTTTTCTTCCAACAGTCCGGTCAGACGTTCCAGCACGGATTCCATGTTGCCGCTGCGCTCGCCGGCCAGAAGCATCCGGCCGTAGACCGGTTCGAACAGCTGCTCGTCGTATGCGGCCTGGGAGATACTGTGTCCCTCCTCCATGCGGGCCACGCAGCGCTTCAGCTTTTCCTCTACCGGGGCGCAGTCCGTCATCGCGATACTGTCGATCACGGCGATGTCCTGCATCTCTCCGCTGGCCAGGAACATGCCCAGTGCGGAGGTGAAGCGGAACATGCCCATATTGTCTAAGATCTGCCGGCAGATCGGTACATGGCGCAGCCACCCTTCCACCGTCTTCTTCTTTCCGTTGTTCCAGAGGAACAGCCCGCCCAGCAGCAGCACGGCCATCAGTACCATCGCCACCAGGGCAATCCAGCAGAAGGCGTAGGCCCAGCGGATATATCCGTAGGTGGAAGCCTGCAGGCTTCCCGTCAGGTTTTCATATACATCGGAAAAGGCCGGCAGCACCATGGTCAGCATGACCGCCAGCACGGCGATGATCAAAATCAGCATGGCCGCGGGATAGGTGACCGCGCTCTTCAGCTTCTCGGAAATGGTCTTCTGATCCGCGTAATAGCGCGACAGGCGGAAAAGCACATCCTCCATTCGGCCGGAGGTCTCGCCCGCCGCGATCATCTGCAGCGCATACTCCGGGAAGATGCCTGTTTCCCGCATGGCCGCCGAGAGAGTGCTTCCCATTTCCAGCTTTTCCTTCATGCCCTCGATGGCAGTCTCCAGCACGCCCCCGGTAGTGTGATGCTCTCCCAGGAGCGCCACCGCCTCATCCGTCTGGATGCCGGCGCGCACCATCATGCCCATGCTCTCGCAGAAGGCGGAAACGCCCAGATTGTCCAACTGTCTTTGTGCCATGATTTCCTCTTTCCGGCAGGTCTCCACGACCGCCTGACTGGACACGATTAATAGTAGTACAGATCCGCGTAATTGCTTCCGTTGCCGATGAACTTTCCGTCCGCCCCGTTGGCGGAGAAGGTAAGATCGATCCGGTTCCAGGTGTCCTTGCTCACCTGATAATCCACCGTCACCCAGCCTGTTTCTTCGGTATAAAACATGTTCCAGGCGTGGTAGAGATCATCCGGCGCCACGTATCCGAACACCAGCTTGGTAGGGATTCCCTGGCTGCGCAGCATGGCCGCGGCCAGCGACGCGTAGTCAAAACAGATCCCTTTTCCGGTGGTCATGGTCTCATCCGGCACCGGCATGTAGCCCACCTGCAGGTTGGCCGCCTTTTCCCGGTCATAGACCACGGTCTTGCACACAAAGTCGTAAATGGCTTTCACCACATCATTGTCCGTTTTACAGTTCGCGGCCAACTCCGCCGCTTTTTTTACACACAGAGACTCGGCACTATAATCCGAGTAATCGCTCGGCCTCAGAAAAGGCTGAAACTCATCCGTCAGCGTAACATCTGCCTCCGTTGTGTAAAGCAGGCCGTACTTGCTCCCCGTCACATTTTCCAGAATCCGGAAGGTATACGTCCCGTTCCCGCACTGAACAGGAAAAATACCGGGCGTGCCATCCGACGCCACATCATAGGTGTAGGTCTGCTCTCCCATGATCGCCTGAAACTTGCATTTCTTCGAGGAGACCACGGAAACCGCCACAATACCATCCGCCGTAGAGGACAGATCGATCTTCGCAGTATCCGTCCCCTCCGCTTTATCCTCATGGTAAGCGGAATCTGCGGGCAATGCTGCCTGGCCGGAGGATCCTGCCGGAGCTCCGGTCTGACCGGCTGTCCCTGCCTGAGCCCCGCTTTGACCTGCGGTCCCTGCCTGCAGCACCATACGTCCGGAGGCTCCCATCAATGGCGATACCGGACAGGCGGCCTCTGCAGAAATACCGGTAAAAAGCAGGAGCGCCGCGACCAGCAGAGCCGCAAACCCGGACCCGCTTTTTTTGAATCTTCTCACGAGCGCTCACCCCCTTCCCGATTGTCAACCGCATATCTATCGCATCTTCCTGGCATCATTCATGTATGAACACACTCGAAAGAAGGCGTTTATATCTTCGGTTTAATGCGTTCAGCTTCCCAATTGTCCGGCAATAACATTCAATAGCGCACCGCAAGCCGCCAGGCAAATCATAAGCAGTTTGCCCATCCTGCTGGTCAATACCATCAGAAGCTGTCCTAGGATAGGGATATGATATTTCACCACGCCGATCAGCTGCTCATAAGGCACTTCGTTCAGGTCCTCGCCCTCGTTGGCGTCTCCCTTTGTGGTAAAATTACCTTCGAAGGTCCAGTTTTCTACCACGCGGTGTACGATCACGGAATCACCGCTGGTAAAAGCAATAATGTCCCCAGATGCTACATCGCCCGGCTCCACCGCCTGAACATACACCACGCTTCCTACAGGAATGGTGGGCTCCATACTGCCGCTGACCACGTGATAGATCTCATAGTCAAACAAACGCGGCGCAGTGACCGGAATACAGGCTGCAATTACGCCAAGCAAGATCAGCGTTCCTATGATTCGGCAGAGAATGGCTGACATCGGCGTTTTCTTTTTTTTGCGGGAGTTCTCCCGAATCTCTTCACTCATTACATCTCCCCCGTCGGCCCGTCACAAATCAGCGGACTCACCGGCTCCGACCCTGAAATCCATATACGTTTTACGGATCGCAAGGGTTGCAGCAGTGCCGGTATTCCGTCTCCGACAAGAGCCTATACATAGTTTATTATACCCCATCCCCTATATGACTGCAACTAAAAAGCGCGATTTTCCACAGCACTTCCTGCTTCCTTACCTCTGATTGTACAGATTCTGACGTGCTAACATGCGTCAAAGAAAAAGCCCATCAGGGGAATCCCCGGATGGGCTGTTCTCACTTATTTCTGCCAGATCAATTATTCGGCTTTATTTCCTGTTTCTTTTGCTGTACACCAGCACGAACCACAGGATCAGCGCCAGCAGTGCAACAATACCAAGGCCGATTCCTACCTTCACAGGCGTGGAAAGTCCGCCAGCTTCAGGCGTATTGTTATCCGGCACATTTACGGTCTCACCGGTCTCCTCGGTCTCATCTCCGGCGCCTTCGGTGCTTTCACCGGTGAATTCCGCCTGAGGTCCGACCGTCTCATCAACGTCGATCAGTTCCTGAGGTTCTTCAGGCTGCGTCTGAGCGGGAGGCGTTACCTCCGGAGCTGCCGCCTGGCCTTCTGCTTCAGGATTGGCTTCCTGATTGCCGCCGGTTCCGCCCTGGTTACCACCGGTTCCACCCTGGTTGCCGCCAGCAGGTGCCTGCGTAGGCGCCGCGGTAGGCGCTGTGGTGGGCGATGCGGGTGTACCACCGCCTCCGGCCGTCGTGGTCGCAGCAGCTGTTTCTCTCTCCAGCGGGTAGTAAATGAAGGTAAATACGTTCTCTGCCGCATTATCCTTCAGTGTACCGGTCAGGTTATAAGCCTGCGGATAGTAGCCTTCAATGTACAGATAGGCAAGCACGGGGCGGTCGCCCACATTGCCGTAATAGGTCTCGCTCGGTGCCAGCGTGTTGCCGTCGGCATCCTGGTAGTTAATGGTGTAGGATACGGAATTTCCCGCGATACCATAGGCAACCACCAGATCGATATCTCTCGTCACCTTAAAAGATGAAAGTCCTACGGTATTGTTATCTCTACCACTTTCTCTGAGGCCGCGAACATAGTATTTACTATCGTTATTTACCTGAACTCGATTTCTCCAATCGAAATTGAACTGATAGTTATACGGCAGATCCTTAAACTCTAAAACATCAGTAGAGCCATTATTCGAGCCCTTGATTGTACCTTGATTACCAGCAAAAACGCGAACTGTGTAGGTATATTCCTGTTCTCCCTGCTCAGCCGTCTGATTATTAGCGGCCGTATCGTTCGCATATGCTTTTTCCAGTCCTGATGTCAGCCCTAGCACCATGAAGGCTGCCAACAGCAGCGGAAGTGCCTTGCGAAGCAGGTTCATTTTATTCTTTTTCATCTACTTCGCCCCCTTCCTGCCGGAGGCTTCTTCTTTTTCTTTCTTGCGAGCGGAAAGGCTCACAAAGCCCAGGACCAGCAGCAGCGCACCGCTGACAGCGCCCATGATATAATAGCGGATCAGATCGGAATCATCACCAGTCTTGACGACACTACGGGAAGTCGTGGATTTCTTAGTCTCCTCCGTAGAGCTTGTAGGTGTCGTTGTTTCACCCAGTTCTACCGCAAAATTCATCTGCAGATCTGCCAGGGTATCCTGGTAATCATTACCCTGGGTCTCGCCATCCAGAGAGACCACCAGATCGATCGTTCCGGCCTGACCCTTGGTCAGGTCATCCAGATGGAAGTAATCCTCCAGGGCATCCGTGGCTTCGTGCAGACCTTCGCCCGCCACACTGACGTCCTCACCGCCGACGGTATCGGAATCGAACAGCGTTGTCGTCTTTCCCTTGGGATTGGTATAGGTCAGCTTGTACGTATAGGCACCGCCCGCTGTATCATTGTTCTTACTGCGGTCTTCCAGGGAGTAGAGCACCTTGTTGGTCATATACCAACGGGTATTCTCATCGTATTCGTTG
>CAMNFR010000085.1 GCA_946537305.1 uncultured Lachnospiraceae bacterium
TCTGAATTCTCTGAATTATCTGAATTCTTTAAGTCCTCTGAATTCTCTGAATCCTCTGGACCAAACACATTCTCTGAATCAAGCAAGTTCTTGGAGCCAAGCAACGTGCTCTTGATTTAACCAAGTCCTTTGTGCAAAAAAGCGGGTATTAAATGAAATTTGATACCCGTTATTTTGCAATTTCTGTAGTGAAAGGTAGGGAAAAATGTGATAATGTGCAAAAAACCGGGTAGTAAAATGAAAATGCTACCCCTTTTGGTAAGATATGGAAGTCTTAGAAGTCACAAAAGGGTAGCAAATGAATTTCAGGTGAGCTAATTTTGCACATCCTACTGTAAAGGAAAGGCAAGAAGAACTGCTTGTTCATATATTGGGGTATCAAATCATTCATGATACCTTGAATTTTGCACAGAGTTTAAATCTATAGACGTAGAGCGGGAGTCTCCCCCCAAATGCCGCTAAAGCAACATAGAGCGGGAGTCTCCCCAAAATGCCGCTAAAGCAACATAGAGCGGGAGTCTCCCCCAAAATGCCGCTAAAGCAACATCAGAGTCGAAGCTCCCTTTACTCCCCGCTCCCCGGCATTTTCCGGTTCTTTTCCCGGAATTCCGTGGGGGTGCAGCCAATACGCTTAATAAACATGTTGGAAAAGTGCGTGGGGTTGTCATATCCCATCTTTTCTGCAATCTCCACCACGGACATGTCCGTGCGCAGCAGATATTCGGTGGAATAGGTGATGCGCGCGTTGATGGCATAGTTGATGGGAGATACGTGGTAAGCGGCGGAAAAGATCCGCGAAAGATGAGAAGGACTGATGGAGAAGGTCTTCGCCAGGGAGTCCAACGTGATACCAACACCGTCCACGGACATGATGTAGTTCATGATCTGGCTGGCCAGCTCGTGTTCCGCCGCGTCGATGGCGGGCGTTTGTTCAGACAGCACTTCTTTCGCCAGACGGATCAGTCCCAGGGCGAGTATCTGGAAGGTTTCATCCACAATACCCCCGTTTTTTCGGTGAAGTGCCAGCAGCACGCGCCAGGATTCATTTATATAAGGAAGTCTTTCGGAACGTGTGGCAGCAGCTGGCCCCAGCTCCGAAAAATAAGTATGCAGCTCCGTAGGATTATCGGAATCCAGAAAACGAAGGGTAAAATAGTGGATATCTTCCCCTTTCTGGGAAGAGAAGTAATGAAGCATTCCCGGGGGAACGACCGTCACGGAGCCGGCAGTGACAGGCAGTCTGCGGTCATCCAACACCAGCGCGCCTTTACCGCTGGTAATCCAGGCCAGTTCGTAGGCGTCTGCGTGACAGTGGAAGGGATACTGCCACTGTGGTTGATTATCAATATAGCTGATATGAGAAACCGATACAAACGGAGGGTCCTTAAAAGGATTATCTGCCGGTGTAAGGTAATCATGAATCCACATGGAAAACTCCTTTTCGGAAGAATTGCAGAGGGTCATTTCAGTGTATTTATTTGAATCATCAATTATTCTTCCCCAGTATAGCAGAAACGACGAAAAAATACAATTGCAAAAATATTTCTGAGTTATGATAAACGGGGGTAGCTGATGGTAAAAAAAATGACAGAACGAGGGCGAAATGTCACTATTTTATGATAAGTTATTTTTCAAATTCGAAAAGAAGCTGCGTGGCTGAAGGAGGATGTGGGTGTTATACTATACGTAGCATTATAGTAAAGGGGTGAAAAAGGTGAAGCCATATACGGTGACACAGATTAATAAAAATACCTGGCAGATCGCAGAGGTCTATCATCTGCCGGCCGCGCTGCCCATGTACCTGATCGTGGGAGAAAAGAGAGCCGCGCTGATCGATACGGGGACCGGTATGGGAAATCTGCGTGCTACGGTAGAAGAGATCACATCCCTTCCTGTGAGCGTGTACAATACCCACGCGCATCTGGATCATGCGGCGGGGAACAATGAATTTGACAGTGTCTACATGCATCCGGAGGAAGAGGTACGCGCGCGCGCCGGTTTTCCTGTAGAAGCAAGACGTGAATTCGTGGAGCTGAAATGCATGTATGATCCCAAAACGGATGATCTGCTGCAG
Source organism: uncultured Lachnospiraceae bacterium (assembly GCA_946537305.1). Classification (GTDB taxonomy): domain Bacteria; phylum Bacillota; class Clostridia; order Lachnospirales; family Lachnospiraceae; genus UBA3305. The sequence goes on from CAMNFR010000085.1 coordinate 2,075, forward strand.
TACATGAACCAGAACATGCAGGTTTATGACCCCGAGTACTACATCTACTTCGTGGAAGACGGAGAGGAGATTGACCTGGGTGGCATCAAGCTGACGGCAATCCTGACGCCGGGTCATACCTCCGGCAGCATGGTCTATGTGGATCACGAGAACAAAAACGCGTTCTGCGGGGATGCTTTGAATCCGAGAAGCAGTATTGGTATGTTCCCGGGTTCTCCTACGGTGGAGACCTACGTCCACAGCCTGGAACGCTTGTTGGCGCTGACGCCCGATGTGGAACGTTATTTTGTAGGCCACAGGCTCTATTCCTTTTCTAAGGAGGATGCCAGAGATGTCCTTGCCTGTGCGCAGGAAATTGTAGACGGAGCCGCCGGCGAGCCCTATCCCATGGTGGTCTCAAGACAGGGGCCTGTCTGGGGACGAATCCACTGGCACGGCGGAAAACGGATCACCTTCCGCGAGGATTATGTGAAAAACAAGCAGAAATAAAGAAATTATTTTTAACGAAGGATAAGATAATTTCCGGATTCCGGAAGGATGAAGAAATACGGTACTTTAGATTGGCGAAATATGATAAGATAATTTCTGAGAAAGGAAAGAAAACTTATCGTTAATAAACATCAAAACTGTTATGATAATAGCATGTTTGGCATGATACCATGACACAAACGCTATAGAGAGGAGACAATCTATGAAAGTCCTGAAGTGGTTGGATGACAACCTGGAAGCGGCCTTGATGGTCATTTTGCTGGCTCTCATCACCTGCGTGATGTTCCTGCAGATCATCATGACCAATGTGTTCCGCAACGCGCTGAACTGGCCGGATGAGTTCTGCCGCATCTGCTTTATCTACTCCGGCTTCCTGTGCTTTGCCCTGTGCCAGAAGAAGCGCAACGCCATCAAGATCGATGTGCTTGTAAACATGCTTCCCGAAGGCGGCCGCAAAGTCGTGAATGCTATCGGTGAGATACTGCTGTTTGTGTGCTATGTGTTCCTGTTCTATCATTCGCTGGAACTGATGAAGGTGACCATCGCCAATGGTTCCCGGACATCTGCCATGCAGGTTCCGATTGCCTTTGAATATTTCGCCCTGACGCTGGGCATGGCGCTCTCCATTTTCCGCGCTGTCGAGGAGTTTGTGAAGGGCTTTATCCTGAAAAAAGGAGGTGAAAAGGCATGATCGCATTAGTTGTTGCAGTAATGGTCATTCTGATCTTTGCCGGTATTCCCATGGCGGTTGGCCTGGGAGCGGCAGCGCTGGCACCCTGGCTGGTAGACCAGACATTTGCGGGTACCCCCATCGTGATAATGCGTTCCCTGATCACTTCCTACGATTCCACCACACTGCTTGCCATTCCGCTGTTCATGCTGTCCGGTGCTGTAATGGCCAAGGGTGGAATTTCCAAGAAACTGTTCGATGTTTTCGCCCTGTTCGTGGGCAAGAGAACCGCCGGCATCCCCATGGCAGTTATCATCACCTGCCTGTTCTACGGTGCCATTTCCGGTTCCGGCCCCGCCACCGTGGCGGCCGTCGGCGTTATGTGTATCCCGGTCCTGCTGGAACTGGGCTATGACAAGATCTTCTCCGTCACACTAGTGGCGGTAGCCGGATCCCTGGGCGTTATCATTCCTCCCAGTATCCCCATGGTTGCCTATGGTCTGATGACCGGCGTTTCCATCGGTGCTCTGTTCACCGGCGGTGTGCTGCCCGGCATCCTGATCGCCCTGTCCCTGATGATCTACGCTTACATCTACTGCAAGCGCCACGGTGAGGATAAGGAAAAGGTAGCGGCCAACCACAACAAGCTGCTGGAAAAAGGCTATGGCGGCGTGCTGAAGGAAGGCTTCTGGGCACTGCTTTGCCCGGTCATCATCCTGGGTTCCATCTACGGCGGTCTCTGCACTCCTACCGAGTCGGCCTGCATCTCCGTGTGGTACGCACTGTTCGTATCCCTGTTCATTTACAAGACCTGCAAGCTGTCCGATATTCCGAAGTACCTGTTGGAAGCTGTTAACAGCTACGCTGGTCTCTGCATGATGCTGGGTGTGTCCATGGCCTTCGCCAAGACCCTGACCCTGCTGCAGGCTCCGACCATGCTGGCAAGCTTCATTTCTTCCAGCATCGGCAATAAGTATGTGTTCCTGATCGCGATCGTTGCTGCGATGTTCGTCATCGGTATGTTCATCGACGGCGGCCCTGCGGTCACCATCCTGTCCCCCATCCTGCTGCCGGCAGCCCTGGCCCTGGGCGTGGATGGCGTACACTTTGGTATCATCCTGATCTGCTGCCTGGCCATCGGCCTTGTAACTCCTCCTTTCGGCATCAACCTGTTCGTAGGTGCGCCGTTGGTGGATGAAAAGCCTATGACCGTTGGTAGAGCGGCCATCCCGTGGATCGCAGTATTCATGGTGGCTCTGCTGGTCATCGTTTTCGTGCCTCAGCTGTCTCTGATGCTGGCACAGTAAGAACGGAAGTAACGGCTATCATGCCGTACCTCATACACTCCAGAAAATCTGGAAAAAATTTATAGGAGGAAACCTATCATGAAAAAGATGAAAAAGATCGTTGCCCTGATGCTGGCAATGGCCATGGCTGCCTCTATGGCTGCCTGCGGCGGATCCTCTTCTTCTGCTCCCGCTGAGACCACAGCTGCTGCTGAGACCGAAGCTGCTGCCGAGACTGAGGCCCCTGCTGAGACCGAAGCTGCCGCTGAGACCGAGGCTGCCGCTGAGGCTCCCGCTGCCGATGCACAGACGACCCACACCGCTGCGGACTTCACTCCCGATGAGGAAGGCCTGACCGTCAGCATCTGCCACAGCTCCGCTGAGGAGACCGTTCTGCACCGCGCCTGCGTGAAGTACGCCGAGCTGCTGAACGAGTACTCCGGTGGTGCTATCACCGCTACTGTGTATCCGAACGGCTCCCTGTTCTCCGTTGCTGAGATGAACGAGGCCATCAAGGATGGTTCCTGCCAGGTTATCGCTGGTTCCCCCGGCGCACAGCTGGCCACCTCTCTGGGCTTCTTCGAGCTGCCCAACGTGATCGGCTCCGTCGAGCAGGCTCACGAAGTTATGCAGGACGGCCATGAGTTCCGTACCATCCTGAACGGACTGTTCGAGGAGCAGGGCGTTCGTCTGCAGGCCATCGAGCCCTGCGACTTCCGTATGCTGACCTCCAACAAGGCTGTCAACAACTACTCCGAAATTAGCGGTCTGAAGATCCGTGTTATGGATTCTCAGGTTCCCATGAGCTACTGGGCACAGTGGGGCGCACAGCCGACTCCCATTGCCTGGCCTGAAGTTTACATGTCCCTGCAGCAGAACAAGGTTGACGCTCAGGAGAATCCTTACGATTCCATCCTTGGCTCCAACCTGCAGGAAGTGCAGAAGTACATCATCGACACCCGTCACGTGATGTTCTACACCGGCTTCATGATGAACAAAGCATGGTATGATCAGAGAACTGACGCCATGAAGGCCATCATCGATGCTGCTGCCAACGATGCTGCCGCTTATGCGTACCAGGATGCTCTGGATTCCTCCGCTGCCAACCGCGAGAAGCTGGAAGCTGCCGGCATGGAATTCATCGAGTTCACTCAGGAAGACTGGGATCAGATGCGTGCTAACGCTACCGAGGCTGACGAGATTGTAAAGACTGCCATCGGCGAAGATCTGTTCAACCAGATGATGGGTGCTCTGGGCTTCTAAGATTTAAACTTCATAATAACCAATGAGGGGCGTCGCAAATGCGACGTCCCCTTTTTTTGAGAAAAGGTACCGGTCCCCGATTTCCCGGTAATATAAAAGGGAAATAAAAAGTTTATAAACCGGTTGACAAAGCCCTTCCAAGGTGGTATCTTATGGAAGAAAGGTATTAGCACTCAAAACTAACGAGTGCTAACACAGCCGGAGAGGCAGCGTAATAGCTGCCGGAAGAGGGAATGAACATGGCGGAATTGGATGAGAGAAAAGAAAAAATCTTATATGCCATCATCCAGAATTATCAGGAGACGGGTGAGCCGGTAGGGTCGCGGACCATCTCCAAATATCTGGACGTGAAGCTCTCCCCGGCGACCATCCGGAACGAGATGTCAGATCTGGAGGAAATGGGCTACATTGTGCAGCCTCACACCTCCGCCGGGCGCATCCCCACGGATAAGGGCTACCGCCTTTACGTGGACCGGATGCTCTCGGAGCGGAATCTTCCGGCGGTGCCGACGGCGGATACTTCCTTCCTGATCAAACGTGTGGACAGGGTGGAGGAACTGCTGATGCAGATGGCAAGACTGTTGGCGTCGGATACGCACTACGCCACCATGATCACCGGGCCGCGCTACAAGCGCACCAAGCTGAAGTTCATTCAGCTCTCCCCCATGGGAGACGGCAAGCTGCTGGTGGTAGTCGTGGCGGAAGGCAATCTGGTCAAGAATCACATCATCAGCATCGGGGAGGACATATCTTCGGAAGGGATCCTGCAGCTGAACCTGCTGCTGAACAACAACCTGAGCGGCCTCACCATTGATGAGATCACGCTGGATGTCATCTCCCGTATGAAGGCGGAGGACGGCGAGCACGCGGAACTCATCAACAAGGTGCTGGATGCGGTGGCAGAATCCATCCGCAAGGAAGAAAAGGTTCCCATCTACACCAGCGGCGCTCCGAATATTTTTAAATATCCGGAGCTGACCGGCGGGGACAAAGCCAGCGAGCTGATCAGCACCCTGGAGGAAAAAGAACCCCTGGGCCTGATCGTCCGCAGTGGTGAGGAAGAAGCCGGCCGGCACGACATTCAGGTGTTCATCGGCGACGAGGTACCGGTGGAATCCATGAAGGACTGCAGTGTGGTAACGGCCACCTATGAGCTTGGCAACGGCGTGCAGGGCAAGATCGGCATCATCGGTCCCAAGCGGATGGATTATCAGAAAGTCGTGGAGACCTTACAGCGGACCATGTCTCAGCTGGATGTCATCTTTCAGGAAGAAGGATAGCGGCGGACCATGAAAAAGAAGAACAAGCTCCGGAAGAAAACCTTGCGGAGCAGAAAAGAAGGAGGGATTCCGATGACGGAAGAGAATCGCGAGTCCATAGAAGAGACGAAGGAAGAACTGAAAGAGACCGCGGCGGCAGAGGCATCCGGAAACGCTGAGGCGCAGGAAGCCGAAAAGGCGGATGCCAAACAAGCTGACGGAGCGCAGGAAGGCGCGGATAAGACACCGGAAGCGGCCG
>CAMNFR010000086.1 GCA_946537305.1 uncultured Lachnospiraceae bacterium
AGGCGACAGGATTTGAACCTGCGACCTCTGCGTCCCGAACGCAGCGCTCTACCAAACTGAGCCACGCCTCGAAGCACAAGACACAGTATACCCTGTGTCTTATCTGTTTGTCAAGGACTTTTTTTATTTTCTCAACTGCGCTGCGATCTCCTCCATTTTTTCCTCCGTCAGCTTAAAACGGCGGCTGAAGGAAATCAGCACAATGATCAGTCCGATGACAGGGATGACCGTCATGGTCAGCCGCAGGCCCATGATGGAACTTGCCGCCGCCTCTGCCGCAGCGTCCGCGTTGTCGCTGATGTGGAAGATCCCCAGGCACAAGGATGCCAGCAGCGCCGCCACGCCGGAAGCCAGTTTTACCACAAAGGTCTGCATGGAAAAGATCACGCTCTCATCCCGGTGACCGTTCTTTACCTCTCCGTAATCCACGGAATTTGCCAGGAATACCGTGGTCATGACCGTCACCAGACCGTTAGCTCCAAAGATAAAGAATCCCGGTATGAACAGAAGGAACAGGTTCTGCATATTGCTGCTGGCCAAAAGCAGCAGCACACAGTAGCCCATGACGGCCATGGCGATCGCAGCATAAAATGTCTTTTTGATGTTCATCAGTTTCCGGAACGCCGGATACAGGATCATCATGGAAAGAATCTGCACCGCGCCGCCAAAGGTATTGAACATGGTGTAGGCATTCCGCCATCCCTCGCCGCCAAAATCATATTTAAAGAAATAAATCACCAGGTTGCTGGTCAGATAGATGGAGCAGTTGAACAGCACGATTACAATGACCACAGCCACCGCCTGATCGTTGGAAATCAATGCCCGGAACATTTCTCCCACAGAAGTCGTCTCCATCTCTACGGTAGACTTTTCCTGAATGCTCAGGAACATGAACACCGCCGTGAGCACAAAGATCACTGCCACGATCAGAGCGAAGCGGGAGAAGCCCAGGCGCTCGTCACCGCCGCCCAGCTGATAGACCATCATCATGGTGATCACCGTGGCAATGGCAGAGCCCACGCCCGCACAGGTACGCGCCATCTGCGCAAGTCCTTCACGTTCTTTGCTGCTTCGCGCGAAGGCAGGAATCATGGACCAGTAGGGAATATCCATCATCGTATAGGTAACGCCCCACAGAATATAGGTCACCCAGGCGAAGATCAGCAGCTGTTTTTCGCCGAAGGAATGAGGCGCGGAAAACATAATAAAGAGCACGATCGCATTCAGCACCGTACCGCCCAGCAGCCAGGGCCGGAATTTTCCGTATTTGGTGCGTGTCTTGGCTACGACCACGCCCATGAAGGGGTCATTAATAGCATCGAAGACTCTCGCCACCATCAGCAGAACACCGATAGAGACGGCTCCGATGCCCAGTACATCCTCAAAGTAGTACAGGATAAAGCTGGCCGTCAGCATATAGACCAGGTCCTTGCCCACGGCACCGATTCCATATGCTACTTTCTCTTTTGTCTTCAGTTCCATGATTCTCTCCTCTTTCCGGTTTTTCATCGGATGCTATCATTATAATAAACGTATTTGCACCTGACAACTTATTTTTCTTCTACATGGATGTATAAAACGAAGGACCCCGTGTATATTTAACTGGTTTCTTCGGCTTGAGGCCCCGCCCCCGCGAATTTCTTCTTGCCATTCCGAACTTCTGCGCATATAATAGTAAAAACTATTTTCACCGGCCACAAAGGAGATTTTCTATGCCTCAGACTTTTAACCCCATCAAGGAAGGCAAGGTCCGCGAGATCTATGACAACGGCGACACCCTGATCCTGGTCGCCACGGACCGTATCAGCTGTTTTGATGTGATCCTGAACAACACCGTCACCAAAAAGGGAACCGTACTCACACAGATGAGCCGTTTCTGGTTCGATATGACCAAGGACATTCTTCCGAATCATATGATCTCGGTGGATGTAAACGATATGCCGGAGTATTTCCGCCAGCCGAAGTTTGATGGAAACAGCATGATGGTCAAAAAGCTGACCATGCTGCCCGTGGAGTGCATCGTGCGCGGCTATATCACCGGCAGCGGCTGGGCCAGCTATCAGAAGACCGGCGAGGTCTGCGGCATCCGTCTGCCGGAGGGCCTGAAGGAATCCGACAAGCTGCCGGAACCCATCTACACGCCCAGCACCAAGGCGGAGATCGGCGATCACGATGAAAACATCTCTTATGAGCAGAGCATTGATTACCTGGAGGCTCGCTTCCCGGGCAAAGGTGCTGAATATGCTGCCCTTCTGCGGGATGCTACCCTGGCGCTGTACAAGAAGTGTGCGGATTACGCTCTCTCCCGCGGGATCATCATTGCAGACACAAAATTCGAATTTGGTCTGGACGAGAACGGGAACCTGGTGATCGGAGACGAAATGCTTACGCCCGACAGCTCCCGCTTCTGGCCCGCCGAGGGCTATGAGCCCGGACACGGTCAGCCTTCTTTCGACAAGCAGTTCGCGCGCGACTGGCTGAAGGCCAATCCCGGGAATGACTGGACGCTTCCGCAGGATATTGTGGACAAGACCATTGAAAAATATCTGCAGGCCTATGAAATGCTGACCGGCAGTCCGCTGGAATAATCAAGCAGTAATACAACAAAGCCGCCAAAAATACAATGCAGAAAAATCCCCCGTCTGAAAGCTTTCACCTTCGGACGGGGGATTATTCTTGTACCTTACATCATTATTCTGCTTCGATCATAGAGAGCGCGCCGTACAGGATAGAGTCGTCCCCAAGGGCGGCTTTTTTCAGTTCTACCGTCTCCCGGATGGAAGGCATGCAGTAATGATCGACCTCGGCCTGGATCTTTTCCACCCACTGGTCGCCCATGGCTTCGATCACACCGCCTCCGTAGATTACGACCTCCGGGCTGATCGCATTGATCATATTGCCGGTGGCAATGGCCAGATAGTGGCAGGCGCGATCGACTGCTTCGACCGCGACGGGATCCGCTTCCCGCACAGCCTTTTTCAGCATCTTGCTCTTGATCATGCCCTCTTCTACCTGTTCCGCCAGCATGGTCTTTCTGCCGCGGGACATTTGCTGTCTCATATAGGCCATCATGCCTTTTTTACTGGAGAAGGCTTCCAGACAGCCACGCTGACCGCAGCTGCACAGCGGACCTTCGGCATTCAGCACCATATGGCCGAACTCCGCGCCTTTGTGCTTATGGCCGGTGAACAGCTTGCCGTCCAGGATAAGACCTCCCCCCATGCCTGTGCCCACAAAGAATCCCACTACATTATTGCAGCCTTTTGCCGCGCCGTACTTCCACTCGCCCAGGACGCCGACATTCACATCGTTTCCGATATAAAACGGGACGCCGAATTTGTTTTCAATGGCGATACGGATATCATAATTGCGCCAGGGCAGGTTTGGGGAAAACAGTATAATGCCCGCCGTCTGATCGATGACTCCGGGGGCTCCGGCCGCGATGGCATGGATATCCTTTTTCTTGATCCCTGCCGCCTCGATCATCTCTTCTACTACTTGGATGATGACCTTTTCCACATTTTCCTCGGAATCACCTTTTTCTTTGGTCTTCTTCTTCAGGCGATAGACGATCTCCCGATTCTCGTCAAAGATCGCGCCGAGGATCTTGGTGCCGCCGATATCCAGACAGATGTTATATTTCTTAGCCAACAGAGCCACCTCCTTTTCCACCATCATAGCAAATATTTATTCCGCTTTCAACACAAATAGTGGAATGGCTCTGGAGAGGACCGGCAAAGACCGGGAATGCTGCTGATTTTTATGCGGGCATGAAAGCTTCCGCTCTTCGGTCCTGTCCCGGTCGCGGTCAGGGGAATGGCCGCGCCGGCTACAGGGCCTCAGCTCTTCGAGTTTTGCTGTTCGTGGGGGCAGCAGTAAATACAAAAACGGAGAATCCTGCCGACCTTAGGCGGACAGGATTCTCCGTTCTTTATAGCAACACGGCTAGTTCGTATAGGTAGTAAGTGAGGGCGAGGAGGTCTGCGCATCCGCCGGGGCTGACGCCGAGACGGATGAATTTTTCGTCGAGGGCCAGTACCTGGCTTTTTCTTACGCCTTCGGGTTGGGCCAGAAGTTCCTGTACCTCTTGCTGCAGGGCTTGCTGCTGTTCTACCGAGGAGCGTTTTATCATGTTGGTGTCTGTTACGTGGGCGATTAGGTTTAGGAGCGCCAGAGAGCCGGCTTCGTTGTAGTCTATTCCTTCGTCCAGCGCGGCCGAGAGTATGGGCCAGGCATATTTTACTACGGAGGGGAAGCACTCTGCTGCTTCCCGGCGGATGCCGCCGATGCCGTAGGCACGGAATTGTTTTTCGCCTGCTGTCGGAACGTGGTATACATCCAGTGCCAGATTCCGGAAATCATCCCGCCAGGCAGGAGCTGCGATCATACCGGCCGCGTTTAGGATGCCTTCCAGGCTGACCGGGTTCCGCCCTGCGCGGGCGATGCAGTAGCCCGTGGCCGTCGCCAGAATGCCCAGGGAAAAGATCATGCCTTTGTGGGTATTGACCCCTGCCGTGGCGGCGAACATCGCTTCTTCCGCGCGGATGCCGATCGGGCGGATGCACCGGAGGATATTTTCCGGTGATTCCTCGTACAGTTCCCGGCCTGTCATGGCAAATTCTACAAAGAAGGGCTCCAGGGCCTCCGTGCTCCGTTCAAAGAGTGCCACGTTCATGTCGCGATGGGCACCGTTATTGTTCCGGTCCACCAGTCCGGGCTTGGGCGTAGTGTAGACTTCCAGCAGCATGGCCTGCCGGCACAATCGCCCAATCATATAAGAAGAAAGACGTCTGCGGCGGATCGCTGCCTGCATACGGCGCACGGTCTCTTCCTGCAGTTCGGCGACACTGTGCGTGCGGCTGCGGGCGCATTCTCTTGCCGGCTTTCCGCAGATCAGGCAGGTGCGGCCTTCGAGGCCAAGTTCTTCCCGGGAGACCTTGCTGCCGTCCTCCCGCAGCACATCAATATCAAACAGGCGCCCTACCGGAGAGGATTCCTCCAGCGGTACCAGCGCGCGCTTGATTTCGAGGGGATCTCCCCCTGCTGCGATGTATGCTTCCCATCCATAGGGCTGCCGCTCTTCCCGGAACGCCCTTACGGTAATCCCGTTTTCCCACAGTACAGTCCGGATCTGCTCTACGGTCTGGCCAAAGATTTCCTCCGAAAGCGGAAATACCTTGATCGGTCCCGCAATGTTCAGGGTAAAGCAAACCAGGGGGCATCTGTGTTTTTCCTGCATCTGCCGCTGCAATACGGCCCGGCGCTCGCGCCCAGCCAGCATTTCCGGCAGCTCTACCGTATGTCCGGTCATCCAGATATCGGATGTCATAACGTCACCTTCCTGCCTTTTATTCATATATTATTGTGGGGCCAAAGGAAATTTTGTCCCCGATCATCATGCCAAGAATTGTTTTCTTCGATACACGGCGCGTCCGACCAGCAGCAAGACCGCATTCACGAACAGGCTGATGGGATAAGCGATCACGATCGCCTGATACGTGTGAAAATGCGGAAATACAAGGAATACCCAAAGGATCCGCAGCCCGCACACACTGATCAGCGCCGTTACCGCCGGGAAAACAGAGATCCCGCATCCGCGCAGATATCCGGACGTGACCTCCATGATCACCGAAAAAATATAAGCGAAGAATACATATTGCAGACGAATCGTTCCGACGCGTACGATCTCCGGATTGCTGTTGAAGATCCCCAGCAGCGGTCTTACAAAAAACAGGATCAATCCGCAGGCAGCCACCGTAAACAGATAGTCCAGTCCGAGACATCTCCAATAGACCTTTTCACAGCGGTCCGGCTGTCGGGCGCCATAATTCTGCCCCACAAAGGTGGTACAGGCCTGACCAAAGGAGGCCATCACAAAATAGGCCACGATCTCCAGCAGGGCCGCCGCAGAGGTAGCCGCCATCACGGTGGTCCCCAGGCTGTTGACAGCCGTCTGCAGCGAAATATTGGAGAGTGAGAACATCATTCCCTGCACCCCGGAAGGCACACCGATGGCAAAAATACGCCGCAGCGCCCAGATATCCGGCTGCAGTTCGCGAATGCGAACCCGGAGCGCATCCTCCCGACGGCACAGCAGCCCAAAAAGAATCAGCGCACTTACCAGATTGGACACCACGGTAGCTATGGCCACGCCTTCTACCGTCATCCTAAGGATGCAGACAAAAAACAGATTCAGCAGCACATTGATCACACCGGACAGGATCATCAAAAACAGCGGCGTTTCTGTGTCCCCGCCGGCCCGGAAAATGGCCGCCTCAAAATTGTATAAAAACAGAATCGGAAGGCCCAGCAGGTAGATCCGCAGGTACAGTTCCGACATAGGAAGGACTTCCTCCGGAACAGACAGAAGACGCAGCACATGCACCGCCGCCAATTCTCCGAATGCAGTCATCAGTATGCCGCCGGCTACTGCCACGATCAACGACGTGTGAACGATCTTCCGTATTCCTTTTTCATTCCCGGCGCCGATGGCCTGGGAAAGCACCACGTTGGTACCCATTGAAAGTCCTACGAACAGATTGACCAGCAGATTGATAAGATAGCTGTTGCTTCCCACGGCCGCCATGGCATTTTCACCTACAAATCGGCCGACCACCGCCATATCCGCCGCATTAAACAGCTGCTGAAGCACGGATGTGACTGCCAGGGGAATGGCAAACCACAGGATCTTATCTGCCAGGCTTCCGTGGAGCATATCGATATTCTTGTGATGTGTAGCACCTAAATGGTGATGTGTCCCATGCATGGTCCTGCTCCTGCTCTGCTTTCATTGCGGCGCTCTCCCGGAGCCCGCAAGCCATCCACGATACCATACCACAAATGCCGCATAGAAATCAAGATAATTCAAGAATCGCTCGCGAGTCTAGAGCGTAAGTCTTGGTTCAAAAAAGGCCGCGGCTGAAACGCCGCGGCCCAAAAATTCAAATCATGGCAAAGAGATTAGTCTTCCCACTCGTAGTCCTTGATCTGGCGAACCACATCGATGATGGTGCCGTCACGGGACTCGATCACGCCAACGACTCTGTCGCCGAACTTCACCGGTTCAGGCTTTCCGACGATGGAGTAGGCCTTGTCACGCAGCTCCTCGATGGTGCAGATCGGCAGCTTGGTGCCCTTCATGCACTCGATCAGATCCTGAC
>CAMNFR010000087.1 GCA_946537305.1 uncultured Lachnospiraceae bacterium
CCTATGTTACTATGGATTTGATCGGATACAGAACCGGAAGCATGAATGAGGTAATTGATAAATGAAAAAAGTATAATACCAGTGCTCATTTTTTAGTATTACTGTTTTATGAACACTGCGCTAAGCTCCGTTTTTTTATTTCTGTACTTTTCTACTTCTTTACTCTCCTCACTTCCGCGATGACCACGGCGGTCAGGGCGAATAGCGCCAGGGCGTTCGGTATGACCATCAGCTGATTGAACATGTCCGAAAGCTCCCAGACCAGATCGTTGGCCGCCAGTGTGCCTAGGAAGATGAAGACCAGGGCGATCACCGAATATACGATGCTGCTCTTTTTGCCGAAGAGCCAGATGACGTTGATCTTACCGAACAGGTTCCAGCTGAGGATCGTGGAAAAGGCAAAGAAGAACAGGCAGACGGCAACAAAGATCGCACCGAATTTTTCTCCCATGACCGTGCCGAAGGCGGTCTGTGCCAGATTGGCCTTGCTGATTGTTTCCGGAATCTCGCCGGAAGCCAGAATGCCGTCGCTGGTATACAGCGTGGAGATGATGACCAACGCATTCAGGGTCAGCACAACAAAGGTATCGATAAAGACGCCGATCATGGCCACAACGCCCTGGTCATGCGGCCGGTCCACGTGAGCCAGCGCATGTGCGTGCGGGGTGGAACCCATACCAGCTTCGTTGGAGAAAAGGCCTCTCTTGGCACCCTGGCTGAGGGCCGTCTTTAAGGCATAGCCAAAGCTTCCGCCGATGATGGCGTTGGGCTGAAATGCGTACCGGAAAATCATCCCAAAGGTTTCCGGAATATATCTGATTCGGATAATCAGGACAATCAGTCCCCCCAGCAGAAACAGGCACGCCATGACGGGGACGACCTTTTCCGTTACGGAGGCCAGCCGCTTCACATCTCCCAGGAAGATCGCGCCGCAGATGATCACCAGGATAATGCCCACGATCCAGGACGGAATACCGAACGCAGTCTGAATGGTGGAACCAATGGAGTTGGACTGCACCATGCAGCCAAAGAAGCCCAGCGCCAGGATGATCGCGACTGCGAAGAAGCGCGCCAGGAATCTTCCGAAAGTCCCCTTAAAAGCCGTAGTGATGTAATAAACGGGGCCGCCGTGGATGTCGCCGTCATCCAGCCGGACCCTGGTGACCTGCGCGAGCACCGCCTCCGCGTAGATCGTGGCCATACCGAAAAACGCGATGATCCACATCCAGAAGATTGCGCCGGGGCCACCGGTCAGAATAGCGCCGCTGGCACCTACGATATTGCCGGTTCCTACCTGAGCTGCGATTGCCGTCGCGAGCGCCTGGAAGGATGTCATCCCGGCGTCATGCTTCTTACCGGAAAGAGACAGCTGGCCGAAGGTCTTGGCCATCCCCTCCCCGAAATAACGAATCTGGACAAATCCCGTGCGGACGGAATACCAGAGACCGACGCCGATTAGCAGAATGATCAAGACATAGTCTGAAAGATACGAATTGATGGTCTGTACAATGGATAGCAGCATGGTTAACCTCCCGAAAATGACCGATTCGGGACGACTTCGGTTTCATAGTTTTTCAAAAAACAAAAAGAGCCGCTGAATCAGCGGCTCAAAACATCTGCAAAAAATCTGCCTGCGGCAGGTGATATCTGCAGCTTTGTTCTTTTGCCTGAGAGATTCAGTACTGATCAGTACCTTACACCTTCGGCACCCAATTGAATGGGATTCTCCAAAGCGTCCTCCATATCCGGTCTCTTTTGCACATCACAGGTGATGATCCAAAGATTCCTGATACTTCATCGGTAAAATATAAATGCTGTCGAAAAAGATATCACATTTCCGAAGCAGTGTCAAGCTAAATTAATTGTCCGATGGGTCATTGGGGACGTTTAGCTGTGACCCATTTTTAGTGGGTCATTGGGGACGTTTAGCTGTGACCCATTTTTAGTATCCTACGGCCTCTCTGAATTCGGCTTCGCTGATGGTCTTGCGTTTGCCGCTGGAGATTTTCGTGCGATAGTAGGTCGTGTTCGGATAGTTTTCTTTAACGTGGTAGATGTATTTGCTCGTGATCTTTCGAATCATGTACGCCTTTACCGTCTTTTTCAGCGTCTTTTTCTTTCCGCTTTTGATGGTATAGCGGGTGATCTTATATTTTACCTGCGTATTGCCGGGGTAGACATTTCCGCTGGTCTTCATTTCGGCCATATACAGCTTGCCGGATTTCATTGTATACGCGACACACTTTTTCGCGGCGGTCTTCACCTTGCCGCTCTTGCTGTTGTACATATATACCGGGAAGGTATTCCAGCTGCCGTAGGTCTTTGTAGGATCCAGCACGATATAGTGCTTATACCGCATAACATAGGCGGCATCCGTGATCTTCGTCAGCTTTCCCGACTTGATGGTATAGCGGTACGTCCGGTTGTTATCGGAGGGATTCCAGCCGGTAATATACAGGGATCCGTTGTACTTGGCAGAGACATCGTAACCATAGTATCCGGAGGGAAGTTCTTTCAGCAGCGTATATTTCTTTTCAGAGATCTTGTAGCTGTAAAGATAGTTGTACGTCTTATCATATCCTTCACTCCGGTAGGCATCAAAATATATGGTATCGCCATCCACCACAAGATCAGGATTTATCTTGAGCGTTCTAAGATAAAGGACTGCCAGATCCTTTCCGGTCTGTGTATCCGTGACGGTCACGGTTCCGGTCTGCCATTCGGAATCTGTCTTATAGCGTTCTTCCGTTGCGGCCTGCGCCGGAAACGCCCAGAACAGTGCGAAAACAAAAAGCAGCATCGCGGTCAGGACATGTTGTTTTTTCATGGAAACCTCCCTTTCCGATCAAAGCAGCCCCTTTTGTACAGGCACAAAGGTCTGCCCCAGTCAAATTGCATATAATTTTGTATAGTTATAAATATATATTATGTGACGGCCTCAGGTATGTCAAGAGACTATTACCCTGCAGATTTTTCGGAATATTTTTATTACGGCGGTAATCGTGGAGGCGACCTTTGTGATCGCCAATTTTGTGGATGGTCTGGTAATCGGCCGCATGATGCCGCAGATGTATATGGCCGCATTCGGTGTGGCATTTCCAATTTTCAGCATCGTCGGTGTTTTTATCGGCCTCTTCTGCAAAGGGCACGGCCTCGACAAAAAAGTCGGAAACCGTGCCTCTGTGTGCTTCGAAGAGATGGCCAATGACGTACGGTATGTCTATTCCTTCCGGACCAACACCATTTTCATGGATTTTCTGCTGCCGTAACCGCTGACGACATGTTGAACGATCCCCGTTTTCAACAGATCGCGATGCGCCACGCAGACACTGCAATGGAAGCCTTCATCCGCGATGACGGTTCGGTCTGCCACATTGTAGAATTTAACCCGCCGACGGAGAACGCTTCCACTTTGACTACTAAACGTCTAATGACCCAAAATCAGCTGCTTTAGTGCAGGGTCGATCGGGAATTCTTTCTCTCTTGCCAGGAATTTCGGCAGGATCCGTTCTCCATCGGTGACGCCCGGACACGGCCCGGGCTCCAGTGCTGCCTGAATCAGCTTCCCGATGGCAGCAAATTCTTCCGCTGTAAGGTTTGCATCCAGCCGCTCTTCCGCTCCCGCTTTCTGGAGGCAGGTATCCGCAGCGTACTGGGAGAGGATATCGTTGTCCGCGCCTTCATACAGCAGCCAGTCGCGGATCTCCTGCGTTTCCGGCTGAAGGTATTCCACTGCGTGGATGCGTCCCCAGCCGCGGACGTTCTTCGCCAGGTCAAACAGCTTTTCGTTGCCGTTTTGCCAGTATTTCAACGACAGCACTCTGGCCGCATAGTAGGTGAACTCATCATACACGCCGAATTCCGTCATTACCTCTTCCACAAAAGGAGCGGAAAACGGGGCGATCACCGTCAGCCCCAGCTTGACCGACAACAAGGATACCCCGTTGCAGATCAGCCAGTCCCCGAAGTTCAGCAAGTTCCCGAAGTTCAGATCCGCCTGATTCGCAAGTATAATCCGAATTATCTCATCAAACAGCCGCACAATAGAGGTATCTTTCTCAATCTTCTCAAAGATCTGAAAAACCTCCTGGATGTGATCTCCATTGTCTTCGGAGGACATCATCTTCAGTGCCTGCAGGATCTTCTGCTCTCTGTCCGGATCCGATGAAAGCGGCGCCATGTGATACAAAAATACGCCGTCCTGCGCCCCTGGCGCCCACAGGCCCCCGATCCAGGGAATCCGGAAGTCTTCCGGAAGTCTCCCATCCTGTGTATGGGATTTAATATATTCGTAGATAGGACATTCCGGACGCGGCAGTGCAGCGGGTTCCTCCTCCAGGGAGACCGGCTCTTCCTGTTTTGTGTCAGATTCTTGCGACCTTGCATCCTCTGTCTTCTCTTCTTCAGGTTTATTCAGCGCATTTTTGATCCATGAAAACAATGCCATCTATCTTATACCTCCATTGCCATGACCGGAATGCGGGTCACTCAGCCTTTTACCTTTACCTTCTTATAAGTATAGACCGTCTTATATAGATTTACGCCGTCACAGATCTCGGTTTTCTCCAAGATTTTGCCGGCGTTATTCTTCTTGTATACATACTTGGTTCTGCTGACCGATCCATCCGTCCCGGTCGATATCATCTCTGTCTCATTCCCCTTCTTGTCATAGTTGGTCACATGAGTGTATCCTTCCAGTTTCCTAGTATCTTTTTTCGGATTACCGTTGGTGTAGTAGATCGTCTCACTTGTGCTGCCATCATCCTCCACAGTAAACGACTTCTTAATTCTGCCCTTTTTATCATAGGTATCTGTCGTTGTAAAATTCGTGGCGGTCGTGACAACTTTCCGCAGAACACCTTTCTTGTAAGTATATTTATACTTCTCTGTATTCTTTATTTTCGTGCCCTCCGAGTAATCCTCGTAGACCGCCTTTGTGATGTCTCCCTTTTTATTATAGGTGAACTTCTCCTTCCAGAGCACTTTCTTCCCGCGCTTCTCCACGCCACTGATTTCCAGGCCCTTTTTATTATACTTATAAGTCGTTTTCGACTTCACGCCGTCACGGCTGCAGGTCGACGAAGACATCTGACCGTCCTTGCGATATTTGTAAGTATAGATGTCTGTGTGGGGGACCCACTTCTCTGTCTCGGTCACCTCATCCCACACCAGTTCATTGTAGCGGGATACTTCCTTTGACATCAACCCCTTCTTATTATACTCGTACTCATATTGATTGGACAGCACCCACTGGTTCTGCGTCGTATCCCAGTAATACGCTGTCACCGACGATTCCACCGTCACTTTTTTTGCCTGAACTCCCGCCGGAAAAGCCAGCACACCCAACACTGCCGTTGCGATCAGTGCTATTCTCTGCCATGTCTTCTTCATCCCCGTTCCTCCTTTCGCGGATCCGTATTGCATAAGTCAATTATACAAAACATCGCAAATATATGCAAGCTTTATGATCGACCCACAAATCATATCCTTGCGCGTTCGTATATCTCTATCGGCTGTTCCAGCAGCTCCATGATTTTCAGTTCATCCACTGCATCGTACCAGCCATTATGTTTTTCCATGTAACTGCAATCACCGGAAAGCATCCGGTAAATGGACTCCACTCCGTAATTGCTCTTCAACCGACCGGTCTTACAGCATTGCGCTGCCGTCGGGATCTTGTTATTGAACTGCTTATATGCCGCGATTTTCATGATGTCGTACCACCGATATTCGCCAAATTCCGGAAGATGCTTCTTATCAAAGAGCGCGTTATAGGCATAAATGGTAGTTACCCGGTATTTGTCCAGCCACAGTTTCATATCTGCTGCCATTTTATGCCGGGGTGATATGATGGCTCTGGGCGTTCCCCTCATTCGGAGCACATCTGAATACATCCCACCGTGCCGGTACGCCGGATCAATCAGATAATATTTACTGTCAATCACGGAAAAATCTCTGCTGTCGGCGATGACTGCCCCCATGGACATTACATCATCCCGCCAGGTTGTTTCCGTATCGATCACTACAAATGCACTCATAACTCCAAATGTTCCTCCTATACTGACCTACTTATGGGATAATCATCCAATACTATTTTTCTTACAGCGCACCTACAGATCCTCCAGGATCGGCCGGAGCAAGCGATCATACAGTAGTTTCTTCGCGCTATAGTAGATTACACTCTGCGAATACGCTATCACCATCATCTCCGGAAAAACCAGCAGCATATAGATTCCCTGAAAATCATCTTCAAAACCGATGATCCTATACATCGCGAGCATCAGAATGGCTGATACCGCACCCATGCAGGCACTTCTCAGAAGCAGTATGATGTGACGATGTTTCCTGCCGGCACGTTCCATATCCGCCCCCAACGGATGGAAGCCGACGCACAGATACAGTACCGAGAGCTCCGGATTCATGAACAGCGCACCCAGCAGTGCTGTCCCGATATAAACGGGAATGGCTTTTTTCCACCCAAACTTCGCGATCGCAGGCGTGATGACAACTACCGCGAGGATGCAGGACAGGACATCCAGCGGCGTTGCCGCCAGAAACAGAATAAAAACAATATTCAGCGCTATGGAAATCCCACAGACGGCGATATATCCGGCGGTTTTCTTGTTATTCATTAACACTCTCTCCATCTACTCGGCAAACCATCAGCACTTCACCGCTGCAGTGGGTCACAGTGTCGAGTAGGCGGAGGGATTGCTCCCTCCACCCCTCACAGAATTCCGGACGTGCGGCTTTCCCGCATCCGGCTCTTTACGAGACT
>CAMNFR010000088.1 GCA_946537305.1 uncultured Lachnospiraceae bacterium
CGTTACAGCTTGGAGTATCCGTAGCAGTTGGCGACAGCGTCTACCGGCACGCCGTTCTTGCAGAGTTCGCATACGGTGTAGTCGACGGCCTTGTAACCGGGCAGATCGGCCTCGCAGTAGAGGTGTGTTACGCGCTGGCCCTGCACTTCTTCCAGAATGGAGAATACGGAAGCAATGCCCACTACGGTGCCGCCGTACCAGGATACACACTGCATGGCTTTGCGCACGTTCTTACCGGTCAGCACGGAGCCGCAGAGGATCAGGATATTCTTGCCGCGGATCATGGGCTGAATGTTGTCGCGGAAGATCATCTGTCTGGCACTCTCATGCTCGGGCGTTACCACATAAATATCAGACTTGCCGTTCACGGAGTACACGTTGCCCTTGGCCAGTTCCTTGGCCAGGAAGGCACCAATGACCTCTGTGCCGTCCATGCAGACGATGGTATCAATCTGCTTTTCATAGGTGAAGGACTGTGCCAGCGTGGTGGCCACTTCGTTGGCGACCGCCTGGTTCAGCTTCGCTTCCATAATGTCCACATAATAGTTAGTATGGGAGTGGGTCATGGCAAAATGTCCCGGCAGGGCGCGCACATGAACCTTATTGTTTCTCCGGCACTGTATGCTGATAGGTGCTCCGATCATAATGAATACCTCCTTTGCACTTTTTGATGGTATTGATAAAAAGATTATATCATTTTCCAAGCCACGGCACAAGTGATTTCTCTTAATTTCCTTTGTGTAGAATCACCGGGAGGTCAGTTCTTGCTTTCGGTACTGTCCGAGCATTACCGGGAGATCAGCGCCTGCTTCCGGTACTGTCCGGGCGTGATTCCGGCGATGGCGGAGAATCTGGCGTTGAAATTGGTCTCCCCGCCGAAGCCTACCCGGGCGGCGATCACGCCCATGGGCAGGTCTGTCATCTCCAGGAGTTCTTTGGCGCGGGTGATGCGGGTGCGCAGCAGAAAGTTGTAGGGCGTGGTGCCGGTGTGCTGCGCGAAGAGCCGCAGGAAGTAGGATCTGGAGACATGGCAGAGCGCCGCCAGATCCTCCACGCGCAGTTCCTCCGCATAGTGCTCGCGTATGTATTCGGCCGCCTTTTCCATGCGCGCCGCATGGCCCCGGTCCGTCTCCTCTGCCTCCCGCAGTGTGGCGGAAGTGATCAGATACAAAATGCGGTGGATATCCAGGCTGATGGACAGCGACGCCGCGGCGGTCTCCTGCGGGAGCCGCCGCAGCAGATGCTCAAAGGTATCCCGCAGAGAATCCGACACGCTCACCGGCGTCATCAGCACCGGGGCAGCGCCGACGATGGCTTCCACCCCGGGGCCGTCCGCATGCACCCAGTAATGATGCCAATGATCACAGTCCGGCGCCGTGCCGTACTGCTGCGGCTGCCGACAGTCCATCACCAGCGCCGTGCCCGCCTTCAGGCGCGCGGTCTGCTCCCCTTGGGTAAGGATCCCCTCCCCGGAAAGGGTATAAAATATCAGATAACTGTCCTTATGCGTGCGGGCCGTGTCGAAATGTTTTCCGGCCAGAAACAGCCCCGCCTCCGTGGCAAAATACGGCTGCGCCAGCGCCGCAGGCCCGGGCGTGGTGCGCAGCCACTGGCTCTTCGGCGCGATATCCAGATGATAGGTAAGCATCACATTCTCCTATTTTCGTCGGTTTTTAGACTTTTTCATAAGAATTGTAGACGATAGAAGAACAAAAGTCAATGAATCAGCGGTATTATGTACATAACACTTATGATGATTTCCCGAAAAAGGAGGGCAATGCCATGAAGAATTGTCATCTTGCGGTAGATATAGGCGCTTCCAGCGGCCGGCACATTGTCGGCTGGACCGAAAACGGAACCATCCGTCTGAAAGAGATCTACCGTTTTGAAAACGGCGTGCGCCGCGTGAACGGCCATCTGTGCTGGGATCTGGCTGGTCTCGCAGAAAGTGTGATCGAGGGCATTGCCGAATGCAAGCGCCAGGGTTTCGAGCCGGAAACCATGGGCATCGATACCTGGGCTGTGGACTTTGTCCTGCTGGATAAAGACGGACAGATCCTGGGAGATACCGTCGCCTACCGCGATGAGCGCACCGACGGTATTCGGGAGGAGCTGGAGCAGTCCGGCCTTCTCTCCTTTGATGAGCACTACGCCCGCACCGGTATCCAGTTCCAGAAATTCAACACCATCTATCAGCTGATGGCGCTGAAGAAGGAGCATCCGGAATACCTGGAGGAGGCCGTGGACTTCCTGATGGTCCCGGATTACCTGCACTACCTGCTGACCGGGAAAAAGGCGAACGAATATACCAATGCTTCCACCACGGCACTGGTCAATGCGGAAAGCAAGGAGTGGGATGAGGCACTGATCCGCCGTTTGGGCCTTCCGGAGTACATCTTCCGGGAGATCGCACTGCCCGGCACCGCACTGGGGCACTTCACGCCGGCCATCAAAGAGCGCACCGGTCTGGACCCGATGGTGGTTCTTCCCGCCACGCACGACACCGGTTCCGCCTATCTGGCCGTTCCCGCAAAGGATGACAACGCGGTCTTCCTTTCCTCCGGCACCTGGAGCCTGGTGGGCGTGGAAAACAAAGCGCCCATCACCACGCCGGAAAGCTGCGCGGCCAACTTTACCAACGAGGGCGGCTATGATTACCGCTTCCGCTATCTGAAAAACATCATGGGCCTCTGGATTATCCAGAACGTGCGGCGCAACATTGAGCCGAAGCCCAGCTTCCCGGAGCTGATCGAAGCGGCCCGCGGGGCCGAAGGCTTTAAGGCCATCCTGGATGTGGATGAGAACCGCTTCCTGGCGCCGGACAACATGATGCAGGAAATTAAGGATGCCTGCCGTGACAACGGACTTCCCGTACCGCAGACCGTGGGCGAGGTGATGCAGGTCATCTACCAGTCGCTTTCGGATGATTACCACCGCACCGTAGAGACCCTCTCCGGCCTGACCGGAAAGACCTACACCAGCCTGAACATTGTGGGCGGCGGCTGCCAGGACATGATGCTGAACCAGATGACCGCCAACGCCACGGGCCTTCCCGTGTACGCCGGCCCCGTGGAGGGCACCGCGCTCGGCAACCTGATTGTCCAGTTCCTCTACAGTGGGGAGTTCGCCGATCTGCAGGCCGCCAGAGATGCCATCCGCGTAAGTTTTGAGATCAAAGAAATTCTTCCGGAGAGATAATTGCTGCAAGATGATTGCCGAAAGATAATCACTGAAAGATATTCGCCGAAGTCAAATCTACTGAAATCAATTAGCTGAAATCAAACATTCAAAATATACGGAGGTGTAGAGATGTTAGTAAATACCAAAGCAAGGATCGGTGTGTTTTCCATCGCCCTAGGTGCCTACCTGCCGCAGTTCCCGTCCCTGGTACCGGAATTTGAGGCGCAGTATGAAGACTTTAAGAAACGTATTCCGGACAGCGTAGAGCTGATCGACGGCGGCATGGTCACCACCAAGGAAATGGCCATGAAAGCCGGGGATAAGTTCCGTGCCGCTGATGTGGACCTGGTGATCCTGCAGCTGCTGACCTACGCCACTTCCTATAACATGCTTCCGGCCGTGCGGGATCTGGATGTGCCCGTGGTGCTGGTGAACCTGCAGAAAAAGATTGCCCCCGATTATGCCAACACGGATACCGCCACCTGGCTGGGCGAGCTGTATGCCTGCGGCGCTGTGGGCGAAATGGTCGCCGATCTGGAGCGCGCCGGCAAGCGTCACGCCGTGATCACCGGCGTGGTGGAAGGCGGAGATCCTGAGGTAGACGCAGAGATCGCCGACTGGTGCAAGGCCGCACAGGTGCGCCGCCGCTTCCGCGACACCAACCTGGCGCAGATCGGCCGCCCGTATCCCGGCATGATGGATCTCTACATCGACGAGACCAACCTGTACCATCGCATGTGGCTCTACACCAAGCAGTTTGACTGGGAAAAGATGTGGGCCATCGCGGATAACATCACCGATGAAGAAGTGATCCGCGCCAAAGCCCAGGATATCCTGGACACCTTCGATATCGAAGACGGCGGCACCATCGAAAAAGTGTGGGATATGGCCCGCTACGTGGTCGCCTTTGAGCAGTGGGTGAAGGACGAGCAGATCGGCTTTGTGGCTTCCCACTACGATGGATTTGCCCAGGGCAAGGCCGGCGTGCTGGATTCCATGCTGATCCCCGCGTTCTCCATGCTGATCAAGGACGGCGTGGCCTGCGCGGTAGAGGGTGACATCAAGGTCTCCATGGCCATGAGCATCCTGAAGACCATCTCCGGCATGGGACAGCTTTCCGAAATGTACTCCATCGACTTCAAGGAAGACATCTGCATTATCGGCCACTCCGGCTCCGGCGATGCCTGCATCTCTGCCAAGAAGCCTACCATGAAGATCGTCCCCGTGTTCCACGGCAAGACCGGCGGCGGATATCTGACACAGTTCTACCCGCACCTAGGCCCGGTCACCTATCTGGGCATCACGCAGGATAAGGACGGCCACTTTAAGTTTGTGGTGGCGGAAGGCATCAACGAGGATGGCCCCATCTTCACCTTCGGCGACACCAACATGCGCACCCGCTTCACCTGCGGCGCCAGAGAATTCTGCAACCGCTGGAGCGAGGCCGGCCCCACCCATCACATGGCCGCGGCCGCCGGAAGACATATCGACACCATCCTGAAGGTCGCCAAGATCTTCAACGTGCCGGTGGATATTATTACGAGATAATACTAATACCGAATCTCCGATTACAGACATGCTTTCGACGTACTTGTCTGTGACGGTGTGGTTGGAATCATACACGACAAAGACATTTCTCCGGGGCAGGCGAAACTTCACCGGAAAAGCAGATTATCTTTAAAAATAACAGAGAGGATATATATCATGGAAAAGACTGGGATTTTTGCAGTTGAGTGTGTAGAAGGTTTCATGCGTATGTGCAACGACGGCTGGCTGCAGGGCTGGCATGAAAGAAACGGCGGCAACCTGACCTACCGCATGAAGGAAGAGGAAGTAGAAGCCTGCCGTCCCTACTTCACGGAGCCCGGCCCTTGGGTAAAAATGGGCGTACAGGCGGACAACCTGGCCGGCGAGTATTTCATCACCACCGGCAGCGGCAAGTTCTTCCGCAACGTGGAAATCAAGCCCGAAGAAAGCCTGGGCATTGTTGAGATCAATCCCGAGGGAGATGCCTGGCGCATCGTCTGGGGCCTGGTAAATGCAAAGCCCACCAGTGAGTTCCCGTCCCATTTCATGAACCACAGCGTACGTAAGGCCGCCACAAACGGTGCTAACCGCGTTATCTACCATCTGCACGCCACCAACGTAATCGCCCTGACCTATGTGCTGCCGCTGACAGACCGTGACTTCTCCCGCGCGCTGTGGCAGAGCGCCACGGAATGCCCGGTGGTCTTCCCCGAAGGCGTGGGCGTATGCCCCTGGATGGTACCCGGCGGCGCAGACATCGCCATGGCTACCTCCGAACTGATGAAGACCTATCAGGCTGCCATCTGGGCACAGCACGGCCTGTTCGCCTCCGGCCCTGATTTTGACATCACCTTCGGCCTGGCCCACACCATCGAAAAGAGTGCGGAAATCTACTGGAAGGTGCTCGCCACCGGACAGCCCATCCGCCAGACCATCACCGATGACGCCCTGCGCGCCATCGCCAAAGACTTCGGCGTACAGCTGAACGAAGCATTCCTGGACTAATCATTTCCACTTATATGGCCCGGTGTCTGACGCAGACACCGGGCTGTTTTTGGCTCTACCTCTTCTCCCTGCCAATTTTGCTTTGGCCAACGACAAAACGTGTCAATTTTCTTATTTTCTCTATACTTGTAGATTTTAATTTGGTCGTAAATCGCGTTTTTTTTGGGCCATGTGTGTCCCCAAACGTTAACAATTCTTCATATCCTCTATATTTGAAGTTGCCATCTTGGTCGTAAAATGCCATATTTCGGCCTTATGTGTCCCTTCCGTTGCATTATTTTATTTTCAACTTGCATAATCATATGTTCAAATTTCCTAATTTTCCGCAAAAAGGGACACACACGGCTGATTATTCCCGATTTGCGACCAACCATTTGTAGAGAATGCAAAGAATTGTTAACTCGAGGGGACACAGTCAGTCAAAATCAGGCATTTTACGACCAAATAACAAAAAAGGAGGCTCTGCCTCCTTTTCTTATTTCTTCCATATCAGCTTGTTCAGTTCCATGCCTTCAGCTTTCATTCTTTCCGTTTTCAGCTCTTCAGCGACTTCTCGCACACCTGATCATACAGTGCCATCACGCGGCGCAGCAGCGGGTGATTGACATCCATCTTCACCTCTCCCACCGCACAGATGGGCAGTACCTTGGGGGAGGTTCCGCAGACAGCGGCGGCTTCGTACGTGCCGATTTCTTCCGCTTTGACATATACCTGTTCCACCGGAATTCCGGCCCCACGGCAGGCTTCCAGGATTCTCGTGCGGGTCACGCCCAGCAGCACGGCTTCATCCGGCGTGGTGCAAACGCGATCTCCCCGGAAGAATAGGATGTTGGAGCGACTGCCTTCGGTCACCCGGCCCTGTTCGTCCACCAGGATCACTTCAAAGAGTCCTTCTTCCGCGATCTTTTTGTCCGCTGCCGTCCGCAGCGACTGATTCCAGATCTTGGCATGCGGATCCTTGCGGACTGCCGGCAGCAAATCTGTGCGCACGCCCTG
>CAMNFR010000089.1 GCA_946537305.1 uncultured Lachnospiraceae bacterium
ACACGAAAATTGGAGGTTATAGTGGGATCAGCCTTAACTTAATTGCATTGGGACGGACCCCTGTCTCTCCCTGTCAGTGTTCTCACTTCATTCCCCGTTTCCCACGTTCGATCAGTTTCTTTGATAATCCGGTAAGCCTGCTTAGCTGTCGGATGGGGGAGACAGGGGACGGACCCCTGTCTCTCCCTGTCAGTGTTCTCACTTCATTCCCCGTTTCCCCCGTTCGATCACTTTCTTTGATAATCCGGTAAGTCTGCATAGCTGTCTGATGGATATTCCTTTCAACAACAATCTTCTGATGGAAACATTCAGAATGTCCCGATTCTCGGAAATGGAGATGGGAACCGAAGACGATCCAAATTCCATTAATATATAGTTCAGCGCCTCAGTATCCGTGACCCGATGTATCGTATCGTTACGGATTTCGAGACATTCGTCATCGACATCTTGCGAAATGTATTCTCGCCATTGATCGTAAGTCATCATTTGCAATGCATAGTCTTTATCAGTAATACCATCCGCCTCTAAAATGTATTCCGCTGCACTTCCATACGGATATCGCTCTGGTGAAATACAGAGTCCCGCTTTGACCGGATTTCTGAGAATATATCTGAGAACGATCATATAATACCGATCACTGTCTACGGGTTCGCTTCTGTAACGCCCTTGAAACAGATGGCCCGTCCGTTTATATTTCAGGTTATACCAATAAACAAAAGCATCTCCAAGACGTTTCATTATTATGTGCAAGGGCTCGGCCTGTATCTGGAGCAGAAGGTGAACATGATTTCCCATCAGGCAGTAAGCGTGCAGCTTATAGCCACAAATAGTTTTATATTTGTCGAGAAGTGAAATAAAATATTGATGATCCTCTGTGTCATAGAAGACTTGCTGCCGGTTTATCCCTCGGAGCATAACATGATAAAATCCACTTTGACTATGAATTCTGGGGGTTCGAGGCATTTTTTTCACGTATCCTTTCTTTTTGTTTACTACATAATTCGAATAAGATGCTATGTCTTCACATAGCAACATCTCTAGCCCCTATTCCCTATTATAGTCTAACATATACAGCGCAAGAGTAAAATAGTCAATTTGGTATCATCAGGTCCTGTTTGGTACTATCGGTAGGGAGACAGGGGACGGACCCCTGTCTCCCCTGCGCGTATGCCCAGAACAAAATGCGCCATCACTGTTGACATAGTTTTATGAAATATTGCATAATATAGTCAGAAGAAACAAAGTGCCGCACGACTTTACGTTTTTATTCAAGAAGACGGCAGGGAGACAGAGGACCGTCCCCTGTCTCCCTTTCCGGGAAACAAATGTCTGGGGGAAATGTTTTGAAGAAGAGATTGAGGGAGTGGCTGAGCCGGCTGCGCGCCAGATATCCGGCAAGATTGGTCCTGATGGTGATCCTGCTGTTTAATGTGCTGTTTATTCTGCTGTCAGCCTTTATTATCCGAAGCCTGACGCTGAGCGGAACAGAGGATATGAGCTTTCTGGAGGCGGTATTCTACACGATCACGATGATCCTGGATGCCGGCTGTATTTCTTTTGTTGTGGAGGATATCGGACAGGCCGGACTTGCGGTGGCCGTGTTCTGTTTGTTGATTATTCTGATCGGGATGGTGACGTTTACCGGTGCGGTCATCGGTTATGTGACCAATTATATTTCCGGGTTTATCGATGATCCAAGGCGCGTCACCCGGCGGATCGCCATTTCCAATCACTTTGTGATCATGAACTGGAATACCAGAGCCTCGGAAATCGTGAACGAGCTCCTGTACTGTAAGGGACATCAGAAGGTGCTGGTGCTGGTAAAGAGCGGAAAGGAAGCGGTCCAGAAGGAGGTGGAGGAACGACTTCTGGATACGATCGAGCGGGAGAATGCGGCGCTTCGTGAAAAGTGCCGGGAACTGGGATGGCTGCAGGCATTTTTGAAATACCGCAGGGAGCGCCTGAAAAATAACATTGAACTGATCCTTCGGGAGGGCGATGTGTTCTCTGCCAAGCAGCTCCATGACATTTCGGTGGAGACGGCCAGAACGGTCATCATTCTTTCGGATGAACGAAATTATACTGAAGGTCATTCCGGGAAGCACACATCCTTTGCAGATCAGGATCAGGGGAATGTGCAGATCATCAAAGCTCTGATGGTAGTAGCGGATATCACCGGCGCCCAATATTCTGCGGATAACCAGCGGATCATCGTAGAGATTACTGATGACTGGACCGGGGAACTGGTGGATAAGATCATAGAGCGCAAACAGGTGGCCGGGAAATGCAATATTGTCCCGATCCGCGTAAATCAGCTTTTGGGCCAGCTGCTGTCACAGATCTGTATCATGCCGGAACTGAATCTGGCATATAGAGAACTGTTCTCCAACAAAGGAGCTACATTCCAGGTGGAAGAACGCCAGGTGGAAGACGAAGAAGAATATATCTCCGGGTATCTGCAGAACCATCTTCACGCGATCCCGCTGGCCGGGATGCAGTCGGACGGGAAGGATTTCTTTTTCTATTCCTCTGCCGCGGATTCAGATCTCTCCCGGGAAGCTTCATGTCCGAAGACACAATATACGGTGGCGGTGAATGAGGATTACTGGATCGAGAAGAAGACAGTGATCATTCTGGGCCACAACAGCAAAAGCCGGGAACTGATGAAGGGCTTCTCTGCCTTCCGAAATGAATGGAACAGCGGGGACGAGATCCTGAAGATTATCGTAATCGATGATGCGCAGAGCCTGGAGAAGCTGAATCACTACGCAGAGTATCCGTTTGTCACGGAGACCGTGGAAGCCAGTGTCTACGATAAGGATACCATATATGAGACGATCGAGCGGATCGTGAACGCGAATACAGAGGATACCAGTATCCTGATTCTTTCAGATGACGCAGTTTCCGCGGAAAACCTTGATACCACAGCGTTGGCGTATCTGGTGTATGTGCAGGATATCGTAGCCAGGAAAAAGCGGGAGATAGAGGATTTTGACGAAGAGAGCATAGATATTATTGTGGAGATCATCAATCCCAAACACTACGATATCGTGAGCAGCTACAGCGTGAATAATGTAGTGATCAGCAACCGGTATATCAGTAAGATGATTACCCAGATCGGAGAGAAGGATGCCATCTTCACGCTGTATCAGGACATTCTGACCTATGATGAGGCAGATGCTGGTTCCTATGAGAGCAAGGAAGTGTATATAAAAAAGGTCAAAGAATACTTCCGGGATCTTCCGGAGTCTTGCACAGAGGCAGAGTTCATTCGTGCTGTCTGGGCGGCATCCACCGATTCCTCGATTCCGCCGGAAAAGAGAAGTCCGGCGCTTGCGTTGGGATATGTAAAGCCCGGCGGGCAGGTGCGCCTGTTCGAAGGCGATCAGACCCGCAATACCATGCAATTAGAAGCGAAGGATAAGGTCATACTGTTTTCGGCACACTGATGGGAGACAGGGGTCCGTCCCCTGTCTCCCCCTCAAATATTCGGCAGTTTCGAAAGTCGTTGGTCGAGTTCATCGAATCGTTCGACTGCGATGGTACGCTCTGCCAGCAAATTTCGCAGCGTCATTTTTCCGAGGATCCGCATCATATCTTCAAAGGTCAGGCTGGGTTCAAAGGGCTCGATCTTTTCTTCCATTTCTGAGATGACATCCGCCAGCACTTCTTTGGCTTTGGGATTGCCGAAGAGACGCGAGATCGAGCAGTCCAGCGACAGCCAGGCGTCCTGATCTGCATTTACACGCCGTCCGCAGACCGGTGCGGCGAGTCCGTCCGCGGCAAATTCTCCGAGTACATCGCGCAGCCACTGGATGCTGTCCGCCACCCAGTTCTGCGCGCGGTCCGGAATAATGGTATCCCTGGATTGTACGGAGTGATCGCCGGTGGAAAATCCGTGCGGGCCGAAGCCGTAGATATGGCACTCGAAGGAGATGGCGAATTGATTAAGCGCGTTGAGCATGTCGATCGTGTTCTGAATCGGTACGACGGTATCTGTCCTGGTGGCGAAGAGGAAGCAGGGGCAGGTTTTCTCATTCACATGCGGGACGATCGCCGGAGCACTCTGCGCGCATTCGCGGGCGGTATCCTCTCGGATCACCGGATAGCCGAGAACGGCGGCTGCTGGCCGGTGCTTTGACATGGTCGCGGCGGCAGCCGCAAGATGTCCGCCTGCGGAAAAACCGGCCACGGCGATCTTGTCCGGGATGACAGCCCACTCCTCCGCATGTTCCAGAATGGTCTTCATCGCGCACTCATAATCCGTAAGCGGGGCAGGCCAGGCGGCATCACTTCCCACCGAGTAGCGAAGGATAAATGCATCAAAACCGGCCTTCAGATAAGCCATCGCGACGGGATCCGCCTCTCTGTCAGAACAGAACTGGTAGCCGCCGCCCGGGATTACCATAACGGCCGGTCTTCGCGTTACATTTCTGTACTCACCTCCCACATCCAGCAGATAGGCGGTCAGCGAAACGTTTCTTTTCTCATTAAGTATAATCGTCTGAATTTTCATTCTGTCACTCCCCAAATAGATTTTTATGGTCTTGCTGATTATATCATGGCATGCACCATTTGACTATGCCAGTTATCCCGAGTTGCACATTTTAATATGCAACAAAGAAGATATATCTGTTTCATTTGCTGCGTCGATGGCATAGCGCTGCAATAAAGGCGAGACTCACAGAAACATACGAAAAGAAATTCGGGCTCTGATTGTTTACAATGGATGCTATAGAAAGAACCCATTGACTGCTGCACCACAAAATCAACAGGTGGGTACAGATGAAGGACATCGGAATTGCGATTATCGGGCACGGATTTATGGGGCATGAGCATGAGAAGATGCTGCTGGATTTTCCCGGTATCCGGCTGATCGGCATTGCGGATATTGATCCGAAGCAGCTGGAGGATGTGGCGGAGGGACTGAAACGGTATAAAAGCAACGAAGAGCTTATGGCAGATCCCGAGGTGGATGTTGTTTTGATCGCGGCGAACAACAGGTTTCACAAGGATCTGGTGATTCAGGCGGCGAATGCGAAGAAGGATATCATCTGCGAGAAGCCGATCGCCATGAGCCTGGAGGAGCTCGATGTGATGGAGGAGGCCGTGGCGGCCAACGGCGTAAAGTTCACGGTCCACCATCAGCGGAGGCTGGATCCCGACTACCGCACCGCCAAGGCGGTCTATGACTCCGGCACACTGGGCGATGTCTACTGTGTCAAGAGTATGCTCTACGGCTTCAACGGCAATATGCACGACTGGCATGTCTATATCAGCGAGGGCGGCGGAATGCTCTACGACTGGGGCGTACATCTTCTGGATCAGTTCTGCTGGATGTTCCCCGGCGCAAAGCTGAAATCGGTCTTCGCGGACATCCGCAATATCATCAATACGGAGGTCGATGACTACTTCCAGATCATGATGCGTTTTGATAACAACGTGACCGCTACGCTGGAGCTTGGCACCTATTTCCTGACCGATAAGATGCACGACAAGTGGTTTGAGCGCCACTGGTTTCTCGGAGGAAATAAGGGGAGTGCCTATATAGATGGCTTCGGGCCGGAGGGAAAGATTGTGCGGACCAACGGCCTTCTTCAGAATGTGGACGGGAAGCGTACCATGATGGCCGCCGGCCCCACCCGATCCTTCGGGCCGCCTCCGGAAGGCAAGATTCTTACCGAAGAGCTTCCGAAGGTCAATGTCAGCCACAGGGACTATTTCGAAAACTACGTCCGCGCATGGCACGGGGAAGAAGAATTTCTGGTAAAGATTCCCGAGACCCGCCGGGTCCTTCGCCTGATGGATGCGGTCAGGGAATCCGGAAGAACCGGAAAGTCCGTGGATTTTGAGTAAGACATGACACAGGAACGCACCTTCTGCCACATTGCGCGCAATGTGAGACAGAAGGTGCGTCCCTGTGTCATGTTAGATTTTGCTGTAGTTTTTGAAGTAGCAGATCATCGTTACCTTTTTGGTGCTGTTGAAATAGAATCGGATTCGATATTTCTTTCCGTATTTATAATCCACGTAGTATTTTACATATTTTTTGAAAAAGGATTTCGCACTCGCACCAGATCCCTTGACGGATGCTTTATAGTATCTGTCAGTTTTTTTGAATTTCTTGATGGAAGTCTTTCCGTAAAGCATTTTTATGCGGCTCCAGGGATCCAGAAGCTGTGCTGTTCTGGTAGTCTGGAAAAAATTACCGGCATTGGAAGCTGTTACTTCCGGACGATAAGGAATTCGTGCGGAACGAGTCTTTATGCTTGCGCTGGAATCGATCCAGTTAGCGCCTTGAGCAGCGCCCAAAAATGAAAGATCACTTCCATACAACTGAAAATCCATCTTATTCAGCTTCCCGGAAGGCATCACATATACGGTGATATCCATTTTCTGGGAAGGTACGCGTTTGTTATAGCAGGTGAGTGTCGTCTTGCCGACCTTTTTGCCGTAGTAGACAGCCTTCGTTGGCGTACTGCTTTTTAGTTTTAGGATGGATTTCTTTTTTACCTTCCAGGCGGCATTGGGCACGGGGGCACTGTTATAGGTGATACTTCCCGTGACACCCTTTCTTACATAAATGACGGTAGCCGCTTCGGTTTTCCGGGGACATAGCAGCAGCAACAACGCTAATGCC
>CAMNFR010000090.1 GCA_946537305.1 uncultured Lachnospiraceae bacterium
ATGGTCTCGATCACATCGTCATAGTGATGGCCCAGGGCGATCTTATTGCAGCCCAGTTCCTTCGCTTTTGCGTAGAGATGTCCGCGGCGCATCCTGGCGCAGAGATAGCAGGGGGATTTCGGGATGTCCACCACCGCATTAAATATTTCCGAATCAAATATTTTGACCGGCACCTCCATCAGAGCCGCATTGTGTTCGATGAGCGTGCGGTTGGCCGGAGTATAGCCCGGATCCATCACCAGGAAAGTCAATTCAAACGGAAATTTGTTGTGACGCCTCAGTTCCTGGAACAGCTTGGCCATCAGCATGGAATCCTTGCCGCCTGAAATGCAGACCGCCACATGATCTCCGGGCGAGAGAAGTTCATACTCATTGATGGCTTTTGCGAACCGGGAAAAAAGCTGTTTGTGGAATTTCTTTCGAATGGAGAGTTCTATGTCCGCGCAGGTACGCTGCTCCGCTTCGTGGATTTCCTCTGCTGTCATCTTCTCGTTCTCCATGCTGCTGATTCACCTCCCCGGATCCACTCTTTCGTCCACGCTGCCAGCCCGTCATGCATAGACGTCCATTCATCCGTCATTTCATTATAGCGAATGAACCATGACCGTCAAGAAATATTTGTTACTTTTCACCCTATCTTCTCCCCGCCCAGGTATCTGGCACGGATGTGCCCTGTCTCGCCCAAATAACAGAAGCGCTCTACGGCCTGCGCGGGCGTAAGCGCCCCAAAAGGATCATCCATGCCCCCGATGACCAGCGCGTCAAAGGCATAGCCCGGCTCCAGGCTGCCCGTCTTCCCGAAGACAGCTCCGCCCTCCTTGGTGGCCATATAGAAGGCGCGGGCGAAGGGGATGGCCGTATTGCCGTCCGGTTCATAGAATTCCTTCAGCTTGGAGAGCTGCACGGAACGAGCGGCCTGGCTGTAGATACCCAGATTGGAGCCGCCGGCGATATCGCTGCCAAGCCCCAGCTTAATGCCTTGTTCTGCCAGAGATGCGGTGCTCATGATCCCGGCAATTACGTTGACCGTGGCGTCCGGGCACTGTACGGCATATCCGCCGTGTTTCTTCAGAATGCGGATATCGTCCTCCGAGGGGAAGATAAAATGCGCACCGATCACGGGGCCATGATCCATCAGCCCCGCGCGCTCATAGATTTCCGTATCGCAGGATACGTCCGGGAAGCAGCGTTTGGCCTCCGCGGCCTCCCAGCGGGATTCTACCAGATGCGTCTGCAGACCTGTCTGGTATTTTTCCGCCAGCTTTCCCAGGCCCCAGATCAGCTCCCAGCTGCAGGTAGGCGCAAAGCGAGGCGTCAGAATGGGCTTTGCACGCCGGTGGCCCTGATAGGTATCCAGGAAGCATTCTGTCTCCCGCAGGGATTCCTCTGCAGTCTCACACAGGTAATCCGGGCTGGCGGTGTCCATGTTGACCTTGCCCACATAACCGTAGAGCCCCCGTTTTTCCATCTGCTCCAGCAGATAACCGGTGCTCTCCCGGTGAATGGTCCCGAAGATTACTGCATGCATCGTTCCGTGCTCCACCATATCATCCAGAAAAGCATCGTAGACCGCATGCGCGAAGTCCGGATCGGCATATTTTGCCTCCAGCGGGAAGGTGTAGCGGTGCAGCCAGTCGTACAGCAACTGATCCATGGCCAGGCCCCGCTGCGGGTACTGCGGCGCATGTACATGAAGATCCGAAAAAGCCGGAATGATCACATCGCTCCCGCAGTCGGTCACCGGCGCCCCGGCAAGCCGCTCCGGCAGCACCGGATAGATGCCCTCTACCACGCCGTTTTCCACGGCCAGATAACTGTCCTCATGCACAGTCAGAGCATCCGGCCCTGCCGCATAAACAATATCACCGTGAAATACCTTCATGGACGCCTCCCCTTTTTCTCCGATACGTCATGCGGGTGTAGCGGATCTCATCGCCGCCGCTTTCTCCCTCGGTCACCTCAAAATCCTCCGCCGGGAAGTCCGGGAAAAAGGTATCCCCGTCCTCCACCACGGTATCCACCTCGGTGATATACATTACGTCCACCAACGGAATGGCCTCTTTGAACAATTCATAGCCCCCGGATATATAAACATCGTCCTTTCCCGCCATCTGCAGTGCCTCCGCAAGAGAGCGTGCGGTCGCCAGATTTTCTCCCTCAAATGTCTCCGTGCGGGAGACTACGATGTTCCTGCGGTTGGGCAGTGGATGGCCGATTTCCTGATAAGATCTGCGCCCAATGACCACACAGTGTCCCGTTGTAAGTTCCTTGAACTGTTTCTGCTCCCCCTTGATGCGCCAGGGTATCCTGCCTTCTTTGCCAATCACATTATTGCGCGAGCGCGCCACGATCAATGCTACCATAGGAACTCCTTTTCTCTAATTTTTCTCTGATTTTTGTCTATTTTTTGCCAAAGTTATATACTTTTCCTGTCTGTTTATATATTCTCATTAAAATTGCACTTTTCATCTTATTACTATATAATAACTGTATCTGAAGTCAATTCCCGGAAAGGAGAACGAGAAGCAATGTTAGTAAAAGTTGGTATTAATGGTTTTGGCCGTATCGCCCGTGTTATCCTGCGGATTCTGGAAGAGCGTGACACCGATATCGAAGTCTGCGCCGTCAACCTGAGAAATGCAGATATCGCCCGTATGGCCTATCAGTTTGAATATGATTCTGTATTCGGCCGCTTCAAAGGCCGCATCCGCTACACCGATACCGAACTGGTCATCAACGGCAAGAAGATCAAGGTCTTCTCCGAAGAAGATCCGGCCAAGATCCCGTGGGATTCCGTCGGTGCCGAGTACATCATTGAATCCACCGGTAAGTTCCGCACCCTGGAAGACTGCGCGAAGCACTTCGTGGGCGGCGGCAAGAAGGTCATCCTGACAGCTCCCGGCAAGGATAAGGATTTCCCTACCTTCGTTATGGGCGTCAACCACAAAACCTATGATCCCAGCATGCGCATTATCTCCAATGCCTCCTGTACCACCAACTGCCTGGCCCCGCTGACCAAGGTCATCCACGAGACATTCGGTATTGAGAGAGCTTTCATGTCCACCATCCATGCTTCTACTTCCAAACAGAAGCCTGTTGACTCCAACGGCGGACGTGACTGGCGTACCGGTCGTTCCGTATTCAACAACATCATTCCTTCTACCACCGGTGCTGCCAAGGCTGTCGGCAAGGTTATTCCCGAGCTGAACGGCAAGATGACAGGCATGAGCTTCCGCGTTCCCACCAACGACGTTTCCGTTGTTGACCTGACCGCCGAGCTGAAGACCCCTACCACCTATGAAGAGATCTGCGATGCCATCGAAGATGCCAGCCGTCATTCCATGAAGGGCATCATCGAGTACAATACCGATGAAATCGTCTCCACTGACCTTCGGGGCAACTTCCAGACCTGTATCTTCGATGTGAAGGCCGGTATGATGCTGGATCCCACCTTCGTAAAACTGATCGCCTGGTACGACAATGAGTGGGGTTATTCCAACCAGTGCATCGACCTGGTGCAGTATGCCGCCCGTCAGGACGAAAAGGCTGTAGAGCGCGCCGCCAAGGCTGCCGCCAGGAAAGCTGCCGAAGAAGAGGCCAAAAAGGCTGCCGAAGCAGAAGCCAAGAAAACCGCTAAGAAGTAATCTATCTGGGGGATGATACCGCCTCCTGTATAACAGGAACGCCTGCCGTCACGGCAGGCGTTTCCTGCTTCTGCACTTTGATCAGCTCTTTCAGTAGTGTCGCTGCACTTTTTACTGCCGCTTCGTCTGCCGTCAGGACAGCAGTCTCTTTACATATGCACCGGTAAAGGAGGCCGGGTTTTCCGCCACCTCTTCCGGGGTGCCTGTAGCGATCACGGTGCCGCCGCCGTCTCCGCCCTCCGGACCCATATCGATCAGATAATCCGCGGTCTTGATCACATCCAGATTGTGCTCGATCACGACCACGGTATTTCCGCCCTCGGTCAGGCGCTGCAGGATCTCGACCAACTTGTGGACATCCGCAAAATGCAGGCCTGTGGTCGGCTCATCCAGGATATACAGCGTCTTGCCCGTGCTCTTGCGGCAGAGTTCAGTGGCCAGCTTCACGCGCTGCGCCTCACCGCCGGAAAGAGTGGTGGAGGGCTGGCCCAGCCGAATGTAAGAAAGGCCCACGTAATGCAGCATCTCTATGCGGGAACGGATGCGGGGCACGTTCTGGAAGAACTCCAGGGCCTCCTCCACCGTCATATCCAGCACATCATAAATACTTTTTCCCTTATATTTGACCTCCAGGGTCTCGCGGTTGTATCTCTTGCCGCCGCAGACCTCACAGGGCACATAAACATCCGGCAGGAAGTGCATGGCGATCTTTATAATGCCGTCCCCGGCACAGGCCTCGCAGCGCCCGCCCTTCACATTAAAGGAGAATCTTCCTTTTGTATATCCTCTGGCCTTCGCGTCCGAAGAGCCCGCGAACAGCTCCCGGATCAGGTCGAACACTCCGGTATAAGTGGCCGGGTTGGACCTGGGCGTTCTTCCGATGGGCGACTGGTCGATGGCGATCACCTTGTCCAGCTGATCCATCCCCTTGATCACGCGGTGCTTTCCAGGGATCACACGGGCACGGTTCAGCATCCGTGCCGCCGACTTGTACAGGATCTCATTCACCAATGAAGACTTTCCGGAACCAGAGACACCCGTGACACAGGTGAATACCCCCAGCGGGAAGTTGACATCAATCTTTTTCAGGTTATGCTCCTCCGCGCCGTACACGGTCACCCAGCCCTTGGGTTCCCTGCGCGTGGAAGGCACCGGGATCTTTCTTCTGCCGGCCAGATAATCACCGGTGACCGACCCGGGCGTATTCATAATATCCTCCGCGGTCCCTTCGGCTACCACTTCGCCGCCATGTTCGCCGGCGCCGGGGCCGATATCCACAATGTGATCCGCGGCGCGCATGGTATCCTCGTCGTGCTCTACCACGACCACGGTATTGCCCAGATCCCGCAGACGGAACAGGGTGCGCAGCAGCTTGTCGTTGTCCCGCTGATGCAGACCGATGCTGGGCTCATCCAGAATATAGGCCACACCCACCAGACCGGAGCCGATCTGGGTGGCCAGACGGATGCGCTGTGCCTCGCCGCCCGAAAGGCTTCCTGCCGCGCGGCCCAGTGTCAGATAGTTCAGGCCCACATCGTCCAGGAAATTCAGCCGGGCCATGGTCTCTTTTAAGATCGGGCCGCTGATCGACTGCTGCATGGGCGTCAGCGGTACATTTTTCAGATAATCCCTCGCCTCCCGGATGGGAAGGCAGGTAAGCTCGTAAATATTCTTATCCCCCACGGTGACCGCCAGGGAGGAAGGCTTCAGGCGCTGTCCCTTGCAGGTAGTGCAGGGGATGATTTCCATAAAGGTCTCGTATTCCGCGCGTGTGGAGGATTCCTGCCCGGTCTCCCGGTACTTGCGCTGCAGGTTGCCGATGATTCCCTCAAAGGCCACATTATAGGTGCCGCTGCCATGCTGTCCTTCATAGTGCACGGGGATCCTCTCTCCTCCCGTACCATGCATCAGCAGTTCCTGCACCTGCGCCGGATAATCCTGCCAGGGCGTATCCAGGCTGAAGCCGTAGTACTCAGCCAGCGCCTTCAGCACCGCGTGTGTATAGCTGCCCTCGCCAGACGAAGAGACCCATCCGGGCGCGGTGATCGCCCCCTCGTGAATGCTTATGGTCGGATTCGGCACGATCAGCCGCATATCAAATTCCATGGTGTAGCCCAGCCCCAGACAGGCGGGACAGGCGCCGAACGGATTGTTGAAGGAGAAGCTGCGGGGCTCCACCTCGTCAATGCTGATGCCGCAGTCCGGGCAGGCGAAGTTCTCGCTGAAATTCAGCACCTCATCTCCCTCCCGGCCCAGGAGCACCTCCATGGTGCCGCCGGAAAGCCCCATCACGGTCTCGATGGAATCCGTCAGACGATTCTCCATCCCGGGGCGGATGGCCAGACGGTCCACCACGATCTGAATGGTATGCTTGATATTCTTATCCAGCGTGATCTCTTCGCCCAGATCATACAGGTTCCCGTCCACCAGCACACGCACATAGCCGCTTCTGCGGGCATTGTCCAGGACCTTTTCATGCCGGCCCTTGCGGCCGCGCACCACCGGAGCCAGCAGCTGAATGCGGGTCCCCTCCGGCAGCTCCATCAGCTGATCCACCATCTGGTCCACCGTCTGCCGGTGAATCTCACGCCCGCAGTTCGGGCAATGCGGCACCCCGGCCCTGGCATACAGCAGACGGAGATAATCGTAGATCTCCGTCACCGTTCCCACGGTCGACCGGGGATTGCGGTTGGTGGATTTCTGATCAATGGAGATCGCCGGCGAAAGCCCTTCAATGCTTTCCACATCCGGCTTTTCCATCTGTCCCAAAAACTGTCTGGCGTAGGAGGACAGGGATTCCATGTAGCGGCGCTGTCCCTCCGCATAGATGGTATCGAAGGCCAGCGAGGACTTTCCGGAGCCGGACAGGCCGGTCAGCACCACCAGCTTATCCCGCGGAATCTTCAGGCTGATGTTCTTCAGGTTATGCTCCTTCGCGCCCCGTATCTTAATATATTTCTGTTCTGTCATA
>CAMNFR010000091.1 GCA_946537305.1 uncultured Lachnospiraceae bacterium
CATTCCTGTACAAGTCCTCTCCCTGTACAAGTAAAAGAACGGGACGCACTGCCGTCCCGTTCCCCGTTTTTTCATTTCTGAAGGATGTCAGTCAATGATCTCCTTGTGCTGTGCCAGGAAATCAAGCATCATGGCTTCATCATCCTTGCTGTCGCACCACAGCTCCAGCTCCTCGCCGTGATCGCCCAGCAGCGCTGCCACAGCGATATACTGGCTGAGTTTAGACTTCAGGTTATACTTATCACCAAAGCTGGAGGTCAGATACACATCCTCTTTGCATTCATCCACAACCTTCAGGAACTCATGAACCTGATCAATATTCTGTAACTTCATAATACATACCCCTTTCTTATCTCATCTGCTCTATACACGTGCTCATTATATCACTGGTTTTATGAAATGCAATATCTCTTTTTTGCCGGATTTACTAGGCTTTAGCCTTTTATTTTCTGTGGTTTCTGGCAAGAAGGGCGATTGTTCATACGCCTGCAGCTGCGAAGCCGTCCGCGCACGACAGCAAAAAGGCATCCTCGCAAACTGGCAGCTGCGAGGCTGTCCACGCACGACAGCCAAAAGGCTGCTTACATGCCGGCGACCGCCCTGATCACACTGGCAAGTGTCTCTTCCATATCCAGACCTGCTTCGCTGACCGTGATATCCGCGTATTTTTCATAGAGCACACGGCGTTCCTCGTAGATATCCCGGAGTGTCTGCCCCTCCCGCAAAACCACGCCGCGGTTGCGCAGGTTTCCCAGACGCCTGGACAGCTCCTCGTAAGGCAGCTGCAGATAGATAACCGTTCCGATTTCTTTCAGGCGGCGCATCGCACCCGAGCCGTACACAACGCTGCCTCCCGTAGCGATCACGGCGTGCTCCACCCGCAGCCCGGCATTCACCTGATCCTCAATTCTCAGGAATCCGTCTACACCCTCTTCCCGGATGATATCCTTCAAAAGCCTGCCCTCCTGCTCCTGGATGAGCAGATCCGTATCAACGAACCTGTAGCCGAGTTCTTTTGCGAGAATAACGCCGATCGTACTCTTGCCAACACCAGGCATGCCGATCAGGACGATTGCCTTCTTTCTGATATCCATCCCCTCTCCTTTAAAAGCAGCCGCCATTACGCAGCCTGTGAATCTGAAACAACCTTATTCGCCTTAATTTGGTTACCACCGGAACAGATTTGTGCCTGAAAGCAAAAACATAGCGCTCCGTATTTGTGCCCAACCATTATTATCATGCCACTGCAATCATGCCATATCCGTTTTAAGTATTTACATTATCGCTATTACGATATATACTTATGTCAGACTCCTGTCATTCTTTTTCTGCGGTATTCTATAATGTAGCTGTTCACAGTCTCATACAACATTTCACCTTTCCTTTTATATCACATTCCCATCCAGGCGTCTATACAGCCTGGCTCCATCATCTTGCGACACTCCAATGATTTGCTTATCCGCTGTTGGTCATCTGCCTGCAAATTCCGAGGTTTTATTCATGAACATACTAAAATACATCTCTCTGGAAAAAGTAAGATTACTTAAGAAAAAACAGAACCTTCTTACCGTTCTGGATTCTTTTCCTTCCGGCCAGTTATGTCTGAAGAAAAACGGCACATACTGCCAATGGTACATTCTCACCGACAATAAACGTACTTATCTCCCCAAAGCTGAAAAACAGCTTGCACAGAAGCTTGCCTATAAGGAACTGCTATTAAACCAATTAGAACACATCAATGCCCAGTTAAATGCTTTAAGTACTTTTGAACAGCATTATCCTGTCGAGGAAAAATCCAGAACCACGGAGGCTATATCTGAACTGGCGCTGTTCGATTCTCCTGATCTGACAGTTTTCAGAAAAAGTCATGCTGCAGAATCATGGGCTGCGGAGAACTATGAAAAAAATGCTGAATATCCGGAATCGCTGACAATCCCGACAAAATCCGGAATATATGTGAGATCCAAATCAGAGAGAATCATAGCCGATGAACTATTTGATAATGATATCCCCTTCCGATATGAGCAAGCTTTAATTCTGGGCGATGTAAAAATGTTTCCGGATTTTACAATTTTACATACCGACTCAACACGTGATATTACAATATGGGAGCATTTTGGTCTGATGAATTCCTCTGCCTACGTAAATAATGTAAAACTGAAGCTCGGAACATATTTTGACGCCGGTTTTATCCCCGGACACAATCTTATCATAACATTTGAAAGCAAACAGTGCCCCCTAAACAGTAATCTCGTATCCCTGTTGGTTGGATATCATTTTACATGATTTCAGTTCAGTTTCTACTGGATCCTGCCTCTCTGGCAGGCCATCTCTCCACGGGAATCTCTATCATCGGGCTCTGTGCCCGCGTTCTGCTCTTTTTTGTGCCTGTGGCACATTCCCGGCGGCTCGCAGCACATTCCTGCTCTCCTTCGTCCGGTCCTGTGCCTACGTACTGCCTTTTTGTGCCTGTGGCACATTCCCGGCGGCTCGCAGCACATTCCTGCTCTCCTTCGTCCGGTCCTGTGCCTACGTACTGCCTTTTTGTGCCTGCGGCACATTCCCGGTGGCTCACGGCACAGTCAATGCGTGTTTCGTCACATTCCCAGGCTCTGTCACCTTGTCCTGTTCTGGCACGTAACAAAAAGCTGCCGGGCCACCCCGACAGCTCCTGTATCTCGTTTCAAATCCAGACTTGCCCAGCTTAAGCTGAACAAGTTATCCGGTAAAACCCTCTGGAAGTGTACACTCCCGCTTCCTTACACCACACCCTGTGCGATCATGGCGTCGACAACCTTCAGGAAGCCGGCGATATTGGCGCCTGCAACGTAGTCGCCTTCCATGCCGTACTCTTTCGCGGCCTCATCGGAGTTGTGTACGATGTTGACCATGATCTGTTTCAGGCGGGCATCGACTTCCTCAAACGTCCAGGAAAGTCTCTCGGCATTCTGGCTCATCTCCAGTGCGGAGGTGGCTACACCGCCGGCGTTGGCTGCCTTGGCCGGTCCGAAGATCACGCCGTGCTCCTTCAGGTATGCAGTGGCTTCCAGGGTAGACGGCATGTTCGCGCCTTCGCAGACGGCAATGACGCCATTTGCGACCAGGGCTTTTGCGTCATCCAGATCCAGCTCATTCTGGGTCGCGCAAGGAAGGGCGATATCCGCCTTGACACTCCACACGCCCCGTCCGTCATGATACTCAGAATTCGGACGATACTTCTTGTACTCGGTCAGACGGGCTCTCTGAACTTCCTTGATCTCGCGGAGGGCCTCTACATCGATGCCGTCCGGATCATAAACCCAACCGGTGGAATCAGAGCAGGTCACAACCTTGGCACCGAGCTGGTGGGCTTTCTGGATCGCGTAAATCGCCACGTTTCCGGCGCCGGATACCAGGCAGGTCTTGCCGGCGATATCGATGTTGTTCAGCTTCAGAAGTTCCTCCGTGTAGTACAGCAGACCGTAGCCGGTCGCTTCCGTTCTCGCAAGAGAGCCGCCGTAGGTCAGGCCTTTGCCGGTCAGAACGCTCTCATAAGCATCGCGGATTCTCTTGTACTGTCCGTACAGGAAACCGATCTCACGGCCGCCGACGCCGATATCACCGGCCGGAACATCTGTGTCCGGTCCGATATGACGGAACAGCTCTGTCATAAAGCTCTGGCAGAACGCCATAACTTCGCGGTCAGATTTTCCCTTCGGATCAAAATCAGAGCCGCCCTTGCCGCCGCCGATCGGCAGGCTGGTCAGGGAATTTTTGAAAATCTGCTCGAAGCCCAGGAATTTGATAATGCCAATATTCACTGAGGGATGGAAACGAAGGCCGCCTTTGTACGGGCCGATCGCGCTGTTAAACTGCACGCGGTAACCGACATTGACCTGCACCTGTCCTTTATCGTCCACCCACGGAACGCGGAAGCGGATCTGGCGGTCCGGCTCTG
Organism: uncultured Lachnospiraceae bacterium; assembly: GCA_946537305.1. GTDB lineage: Bacteria > Bacillota > Clostridia > Lachnospirales > Lachnospiraceae > UBA3305. Next base: position 3,938 of record CAMNFR010000091.1, read on the forward strand.
TAAGCCTCTCCAGAATAGCCAGCTTTCTGTACTGCTCCTCATGTCTGTCCACTACCGGACGAATCGTCTCCAGAACCTCTTTTACTGCCTGATGAAACTCCGGCTGTCCGGGATTCTTCTCTATCACACGGGCAATAACTTCATCTACGTATCCCATATTCATCTCCTCCTTACGCTTACTGCATCCCGCCCCCGGCTTTATGGAATCCGGTCGTACAGGATGTACCGACATTATCCTACTTTAACCAACTGCCATGATAACACGGGAGAATACGAGCCTGCAATACATAAAAATAAGTAGAATCTCAGTCCCAGTCCTGCAGCGCCGTCATGAAGGCCGGTATAAGCTGCTTCTTTCTCGAGATGACACCGGACAGAAGACAGCTGTTTTCCCCGGTATCCGCAGAAAATGCGTCCTTCACCAGCTCCTCTGCCTTATTTCCGCAGAACAGCAGCTCAGTCTTCTCTTCAATAATGTTGGTGAGCATGAAAAAGACCATCTGGATGTCATTCCTGCTGCACTCATTTTCCATAAACGGAAGAAGCTTGTCTTTTATAGAAGAAAGCTCCGCGGCGTCCATGGAGCTGATCTGCCCGACGCCGAAGGTAACCTTTTCCAGCATGAATTTTTTGAAATCCTGGTAAAAAATCTCATCCGCGGACTTGTTCCCCAGACTGCTGCCTGCGTGGAACATGGCTGCGGCATATTTCTGCAGGTCATCAATACCGGCAATGACAGCCAGACGTTCTGCCGCGGCCCGGTCGGCGGGCGTGCAGGTAGGAGACCGGAACAGCAGTGTGTCGGAAACGATGGCAGAGCAGAGCAGCCCCGCGATCTTCTGCGGAATGTCCAGCATGTGTTCCTGGTAGATCTGGTACATGATCGTACCGGTACAGCCCACCGGTTGATTCCGGAACAGAATCGGCGATATCGTCTCCAGAGAGCCAAGGCGGTGATGGTCGATGATCTCCAGGATTTCGGCCTCATCTATGTTCGGCACTGCCTGTGATTTTTCATTGTGGTCAACGAGGATCAGCTTCTTCCCGGATCGCCCGATCAGGTTCCGGCGCGAAATGGTGCCGATGTATTTCCCACGGGGGCTCAGTACCGGATAATCCCTGTGACGGCTGCTCTTCATGACATCCTCGATCTCTGATACCTTGTCCGTCGTCTGAAACGTGATCACTTTTCCCCATGTCATCAAGTGGCGTACCGGGATCGCCTGATTGATCAGACGCGCGATCGTATATGTATCATGGGGGCTGCTGATGATCACGCAGCCGCTGTCCTGCGCCAGTCTTATGATGGAGGCGCTGATCTGCGCGCCGAGGCCCACCACGATGCAGCTGGCCTTCAGATCCAGACAGCACAGCTGATCCTCCGCCCGGTTTCCCACGATCACCAGATCTTTTTCACGTATAAAATTTCCCATCATATCCGGGTTGAATGCGCCGATTACGACCCTGCCGGCATCAAAATAGCGGTCCGCGTCCCCAACGACCACCTGTCCGTCCAGGGTCTCTGCAATACTGCTGTACTGCGTACACGCCTGAGAAAGAACGTCATTGTCATGCACATCCATATACGATTTCGCTATATCACTGACCGTGATCAGACCCTCCAGGTGGTTGTCTTCCGTCGTAATCGGCAGCGTGACCACATTCTCCTGCTTCATCATCTCCCACGCGCGCTTCACAGAGATCTGCGCGCTGACGCCCGGGATTTCATGAATCTCGATCTCGCCCACCTGGGAAGCGGCATCCGGAAGATAGCCTGGAATGTCCGCATGAAAATAATTCAGCACAAATTCCGTCTCTTCATTGATCTGCCCGGCGCGCATCGGGACATAGTGTCCCTTTGCCGTGCGGTTCTTTATATCTGCGTATGCAATGGCAGAACATATAGAATCCGTGTCCGGATTCCGGTGACCGATTATATAGATGTCTCTGTTTTTCTTCATCTGTCAGAAGATCCTTCCTGTGAATCGCCGTTGAATGCGGCACCTTCTGTATCATATACGAAATCGAGAGAATGTGCAAACTGGTTTTCCTGCTGCCAGCTTCCTGCGGCTGTCAGAATGTATGGGCTTTGATGGTAAAATAACGGACGTCCGTACAGCTGCGGGCATCGCAACACCCTAAGTCCTCGTCGGCAAGAGGTTTTAGAGCTTTCATGGCCTTCCTTTGGCTGTGAAAAGCAAAGAAGGCGTTCTCCCTTCAGAGCTTTAATAGTGTTTGTCTGTTTTGCTGTGAGCCGCCGTTCACGGGGCGGAAGTCCCTGAAAACCCAAAACCTCTATACCTCCTGCGGAAACCGGGTTTATGCGATGTCCGCATCTGCGCGGACTGTCTTATTTCGAAGCGGTTACAGGCACCGGCGTACAAATCAGCCAAACCATCAGAACCCATACGTTCTGCTTCCTCCGGACACAGAGAGGCGGGTGT
>CAMNFR010000092.1 GCA_946537305.1 uncultured Lachnospiraceae bacterium
TATGGGCAGTGCCATACCTGCGTACAGAGCGCCGCTTTCTCGTAAGCTCATATAATTCGTTCATTGCTGTGTTCCTTCTTTCTCAATCATCAAAATGGCGTCCATGGCTTCCATTTCATCTACCCAGGAAGGATCGTATTTGTAGCCTTTCATCGGCAGACCGCAGTGAGGACAGGTTTTATATGGTTTGCCGGTCTGTTGATAACAACCTTTCCTCCAAAGCCGAAAACCCAGGAATAAAATACCGTCCCTGGAACGACATCCGCTTCGACGCGGAGGTACTTTATGAGGAATCTTTTTGATATTCAGGGCCGTTTTGCCCTGGTCGTCGGCGCTTCGTCCGGTATCGGCGAGGAATTTGCCCTGACATTGGCCGAACAGGGCGCCAATGTGGCAATTGCCGCCCGCCGGGAACTGCGCCTACTATGCTGCAAAGGGCGCCGTGATCAACTTTACCCGCGCGCTCTGCGCCGACCTCGCGCCTTACAACATCACGGCCAATGCGATCGCTCCAGGCGTAATCGATACGGAGCTTACGCATGATTCCTTCGAGTTGGATTTTGCCAAGCAGAGCATTGCCAGGCTGCCGCTCAAGAGAGTCGGCAAGACATCGGATCTTTCCGGAATCCTGCTGTATTTCGCTAGTGATGCGTCCTCGTACTGCACTGGTCAGTATCTGATCGTGGACGGCGGCGGGACCTGCCTTCTGTAAACCCTGAAGTTCCAGCCGGTTTCCTGCAGGCTGCGTACGCAGGCCGGACTTTCAGATATCAATTGTGACGCTGTGAAAACGCTTTTGCGCGCTTTCGCAGCGTCATTTTTACGTATGGGAAAGCGACGGACGTGGAGAAGGACTTATGCAGTCTGTTTCATCTCAGCATTTCCGTCGTATGCCGTTTGATTGTTTTTACAGGAGTGTATACCGTTGTGACATGAAGGTACTGTCAAACTTCCGCGTACGGAACACTTCTTCTGGAAGCATCAGTTTTCAGGCATTCTCAGTTACATCCAATCCCATTATCAGCATGCGACATTGAAAGACGTGGCAGAACGGTTCAATTACAGTCCCAAGCAGGTCGCGGCCATGATGGGCTTTTCTACCGTGAACAGCTTTTATCGTTCCTTCAAGGATTTTTACGGTCTTCCCCGTTAGCCCCTGTTGCCCCAGTATTAACTACTAAATCTTCGTCAAAATTCGTCAGGATTCGATAAAATAAATCAAAAAGATTTTGGCATGAAAAAACCCCGGAAACGTTGAATTTCCAGGGTTTTTTGCATGTCTCTTGGTCTCGATTATCTCTTCGAGAACTGAGGAGCGCGACGGGCTGCTTTCAGACCGTACTTCTTTCTTTCCTTCATACGAGGGTCTCTGGTCAGGAAACCGGCCTTCTTCAGGATCGGACGGTTTTCTGCATCTGCCTGAGTCAGGGCGCGGGCGATGCCGTGACGGATTGCGCCGGCCTGGCCGGTGAAGCCACCGCCGTGAACGTTCACCAGAACGTCGAACTTATCGCCAGCCTGCAGAGCATCCAGGGGCTGACGTACGACGACCTTCAGGGTCTCCAGGCTGAAGTACTCGTCGATATCTCTTTTATTGATCGTGATCTTGCCCGTGCCGGGGGTCAGATACACGCGTGCAATACTGGTTTTTCTTCTTCCGGTACCATAGAATCTGTTAGCCATTTGAACTTTCCTCCTTTCCACGCCTCATTAAAACTTCAGCTCTTCCGGCTGCTGTGCCTGATGCACATGCTCCGGACCGGCATATACGTGAAGCTTGCTGATCATCTGGCTTCCGATGGGTCCCTTGGGCAGCATGCCCTTGACAGCCAGCTCGATCACCTTCTCCGGCTTCTTCTGCATCATCTCACGAAGGGTGGTCTCTTTCATGCCGCCCACGTACTCGGAGTGACGATAGTAGATCTTCTGATCCAGCTTCTTGCCGGTCACAGCGACCTTAGCAGCGTTAACAACGATCACATAGTCGCCGGTGTCGATATGAGGGGTGAAAGTGGGTTTATTTTTACCTCTGAGTACCTTGGCTACTTCCGAAGCCAGACGACCCAGAGTCTTGCCTTCTGCATCTACAACATACCATTTTCTCTCGATGGTAGCAGGGCTTGCCATAAATGTCTTCATGGTCGCGTCTCCTTATATATGTAGTTCAACAAATATGATCTCACATGATGGCGTCGGTCTGTCCGCGCACATCATCCGCGGGCCTCTCCCGCGGTCCGCAGTAAGGTACACCGCTGCACCTCCCGCGCGGCCGGTCACACCTTCCGCAGCGTCTCTTCCGCGTCCACTCACGGAAAAGGCATATTGCCACAGAATGTCTTCCCTGCCAGCCACGTCTTCCGAAAAGAACTCTGCCGGGGCTTTGGCTTCTGTTCCCTCATCTAACGTCGCACTGAAACAGTATATCCTAAGTTTTTGGGAGTGTCAAGCAGTTTTGAGGCTCTTTTTCATGCCTCCTGTTTATACTTCTCATTCCGTCTGAAGCCTCTCCCACGGCGGATTGATCAGGCGTATTTCCCGCAGGCAGAGCCCCTGCGGCGGCGCGGTCTGTCCGGCTTTCCGGCGGTCGCACGCCTCCAGGACCTGCCTCATTTCCTGCGGTGTGCGAAATCCCCGTCCCACCTCCAGCAGGGTGCCGGTAATGATCCTTACCATATTATATAGAAAGCCGGTGCCGCGGATGCGAAACGTCAGCGATCCGGCCGTCATATGCTTTTCATCTCCGCCCACCGGCGGGAGTGTCTGCAGGATCTCGACAGAAAGCACCGTTCTTACGGTGGTCTCCGCGGAGGAACCCGCGGAACAGAAGGAGGCAAAATCGTGCTCTCCCACCAGGCAGCAGGCTGCCTCCCGCATGGCTTCCACATTCAGCGGATAATAGGTCGTATAAGCGTAACGGCGCCGGAGCGGATCCGGGAACCGGTTCACATCGATCTGATATTCATAGGTCTTAACGCTGTCCCACTTGCGCGGGTGAAAATCCGCCGGCACCTCCCGGGATTCCTGCACCACAATATCTTCCGGCAGGCTCTGGTTGATGGCATAGCACAGCTTCTCCGCGGGAATTCGGGTCTCTGAATCAAAGACGCAAAGGTTCCCCGCGGCATGGACGCCCGCATCCGTCCGGCTGCAGCCCTTCACGCGGACATCCTCCTTCAGCAGCCGGGAAAGCTCCCGGTTCAGGACCTCCTCGATGCTGCAGCCGTTCGGCTGCCACTGCCAGCCATGATAATCTGTCCCGTCATAGGCGACCGTCAGCATGATCCGCTTCATAGCAGGATCCTCATGGCAATGACGATGCCCAGATAAACAAAGACGATCAGATAGGCAATAGCATCTCTGCGCTGATATTTCAGCGGATACATTTTTGTCCGGCCCTCTCCGCCGTGATAGCAGCGGGCCTCCATGGCCATGGCCAGGTCCGTAGCACGCCGGAACGCAGAGATAAAGAGCGGCACCAGCAGCGGGATCATCGCCTTGGCCCGGGCGATCACGCCGCCTTCCTCAAAATTGGCGCCTCGCGCCATCTGTGCCTTCTGGATCTTATCCGCCTCTTCCGCCAGAATGGGGATAAAGCGAAGCGCAATGGACATCATCATGGCGATCTCATGCACCGGCACGTGCACCACCTTCAGAAAGCGCAATCCCTTTTCCATGCCGTCCGTCAGCGCGTTCGGCGTGGTGGTATAGGTCATCAGGGCCGATCCCATCACAAGGAACACCAGCCGTATGGCCATATAGATAGCCTGGCGCAGCCCCGGCCCGGTGATCCGTATGATCTTCCATTGGAACAGCACCGGCTCTCCCCCTGTCAGGAACAGGTTGAAGAATACACTTAAAGCCAGCAGCACAAAGATGGGCTTCAGGCCTTTGGCAATATAGCGGAACGGCACACGGCTCAGTCCCACCGCCAGCGCGAAAAACAGAAAGCTGCACAGATACGCCAGCGGATGATTCGCCAGGAACAGCGATATAATATAGAGCATGGTCGCCGACAATTTGGTTCGCGGGTCCAGTCTGTGGATCACGGAATCCACGGGGTAGTACTGGCCCAGAGTCATATCCTTGAGCATAGATCAGCACCTCATTGTTGGGAGTTGGCGCGCAGCGCCTGCAGGATGGCGTCCCGGGCTTCCTCTACGGTAGTCACATCCGGATCCACCATCAGGCCCCGCTCTCTGAGCGCATGCGCGATATAAGTGACCTGCGGCGCGGAAAGGCCGTACTCTTCCAGTTCCCTGTAGTGACGGAACACCTCCCGCGGGGTACCGTCCAGGGCGATCCGCCCATCCTGCACCACCACGATGCGCTGCACATAATTGGCCACATCCTCCATGCTGTGAGAGACCAGGATCACACTGATGCCCTGTTCCTCATGCAGCATCTTCAGAACATCCAGGATATCGTCCCGGCCGCCCGGGTCCAGCCCGGCCGTAGGTTCATCCAGGATCAAATAGTCCGGGCGCATGGCCAGCACCCCGGCAATAGCGACCCGGCGCTTCTGGCCGCCGGAAAGTTCGAACGGGGAACGGTTATCATATTCCGGGCCTAGCCCCACCAGCTCCATGGCCCACCTTGCACGCGCCTTGATCTCTTCGTCGGATAATCCAAGGTTGCGGGGACCAAAACAGACATCGGAAAAAACATCCGCCTCGAACAGCTGATGCTCCGGATACTGGAAGACCATGCCCACCTTACCCCGGAGGGCCCGCCGGTCATATCCGTCGGAGAAGATATCCGTTCCGTCAAAACAGACTTGCCCGGAAGTTGCGCGCAGCAGCCCGTTCAGATGCTGGATCAGGGTGGACTTTCCGGATCCGGTGTGGCCGATGATGCCCACAAATTCACCTTTCGTGATGGTAAGATCGATATCCTTCAGCACATGCACCTGTGTGGGAAGCCCGGCTCCGTAAATATAATTCAGTTTTCGGCATTCCAGAGACATTACTTTTTCCCCTCTATTGCATCCGCCAGTTCCGGGATGGTCAGGATTCCGTCCGGAAGATCCAGGCCGGCTTTTTTCAGTTCATAGGCCAGTTTGGTCACCTGCGGCACGGTCAGGTTCAGTTCCTCCAGCCGCTCCACCTGGGAAAAGATTTCCCGGGGCGTCCCCGTCATCTGCACCACGCCGCCGTCCATTACGATCACACGGTCGGCGTCCACCGTTTCTTCCATATAATGTGTGATCAGGATAACGGTCATGCCCTCCGCCCGGTTCAGCTCGTGAACGGTGCGGATGACCTCCTTCCGTCCCACCGGGTCCAGCATGGCCGTGGGTTCATCCAGGATAATGCATTTCGGCCGCATGGCCATGACGCCTGCAATAGCCACGCGTTGCTTCTGACCGCCGGAAAGCTGGTTGGGGGAGCGCTTTCGATAGGCCGCCATGCCCACCGCCTCCAGGCTCTGTTCCACACGCTTCCAGATCTTTTCTGAAGGGACCCCGATATTTTCCGGCCCGAAGCCCACATCCTCTTCCACCACGGAAGCAATGATCTGGTTATCCGGGTTCTGAAACACCATGCCGGCCGTCTGGCGGATATCCCACAGGTGAGATTCATCCCGGGTATCCATCGACTGGATCCACACGGTCCCTTCGGAGGGGACAAGCAGCGCGTTCAGGTGCTTGGCCATGGTGGACTTGCCGGAACCGTTGCGCCCAAGGATAGCAATAAACTCCCCTTCGCGCACGTCCAGATCCACGGAATCCAGCGCCCGTACAGTCTCTATGACATTGTCGTTCTCGTCCCTGCGGGCATATTCATAAATCAGTTTCGCGGTCTTAATGATTCCCATTTTCCTGATGGCCCTCCGCTGTCCTGCTCCAAACGTTGATGCTGATTGCTCCGCACTTTCGTGCTCCCGCAATCAAAAAACATTCTATAAGAAAGCACACAAAAAAGCAAGTGATCCGTAAAATAAAGAAATCCACGCATTTGCGTGGATTTCCAGGCGTAGCGGAGAAGGGATTTGAACCCCTGACACCGCGGGTATGAACCGCGTGCTCTCGCCAACTGAGCTACTCCGCCA
>CAMNFR010000093.1 GCA_946537305.1 uncultured Lachnospiraceae bacterium
TATATGGCAGCTGCGTATCTAATCCCTCTGGCGGGAGGGGCGCTTCCGGCCCTGGCTTTGTCCCTTTATGGCCGCTGTCCTCTCCCCGGATGGCTCCCGTCAGAGATTTATCGCACCGGCATCGCCACGCTGGCTATGGGCAGTGTTTTCCGTGGAATCCTGGACATCTACGGAACGACCAATCATCTGCTCCGCATTTATCTGATCGCAGGAGGCGCGCTGATCGCGGCTTCCATGCTCATGTATCTGGCAGCGCTGGTACGGAGAAGAGAATACGCATTAGGGTAAGACAGCGCGGGCCGGAGGAAAAATCTTTCTCCGGCCTTCCTCCTTTTCTTGTGTATTTTCTCTGTGAATGCTATACTGACTGTAATCGCACATCAAACGGGGGGTATCTATGAAAAAGCATACCGCACAAGAGAATAACCATTCAGCCTACATCCAGCCGGACGCCATCAAAAAGGCCCGCAGTTCCGGCATGCGGCGGACCGTAATCGGCGGTATCTGCCTGGCCTTTTTGGGGCTCGGTTATCTGGGGATGTTCCTGGATGTAGGCAGCGCTGCATTTTCCGACGCATCCAATATTGCGGGATCTATGATGTTCATGATGATCATCGCCCTGATTCTGGCACCCTTCGCAGCCCTGCTTGTCAGCGGCGTAAGACGTCTTCGCAATGCCCGCCGGGCCGTAACCTATGCGGAATTGTTCGAACAGGATGAGGATGGGTATCTGCTTTATTCCGAGGTAGCGGAGCACCTGAAGATTCCGGAAAGCCGGGTCCCGGAGGACATCAAAGAACTCATCCGGCGGAAATATATCTGCTGTGTGTCCTATGCAGATGGAGATCCGGGATGTATCCTGCTCACTGGGCGGGAGGACCGCCGTTGGCATGAGGCTTATTATGTCTCAGAGGAAGGCGTGATGGCCGCGCGATCCCAGGCAAACGCGCTGACCGTGCTTGGCGCCATGTTCGGAATCAGCATAGTGATTACGCTTCCTGCCATGTTCGTAATGACCATGGAGTCAAATGACTCGGGAGATGCCTTATACGCAATGATGAATCTGGCCATGCTTGCCGGTTTTGGGTGGATGCTTCTGCTGGCTCGCCGGAACCGGGCGTGTTTAAAAAGAAGCGGTATCTACAATCAATATATGGAGGAAAGTGCACAGGCCGATGTTCCGCTCGCTCAGATGGCGGAAAAAGCTGGTGTTTCCACAGGGACGACAGAAAAAGACATAAAGTGGCTGTTTAATAAGCGCGTGCTGCACGACTGCCGACCGAATCTTAGCGGGACGCCGTCGATCCTGCTGGCAGATGTAAACAACGGAACGGCCGCATTTGCTGCCCTGAACTGCCCCGGCTGCGGCAGTACAGCACGAATCCGCGTGGGAAGGACCGGAAAATGCGGCTACTGCGGACGCTTTCTCACGGCACCTATGACGGGAGGCGGCGTCGGAGGCGCAGTACACGCCGGAAGCACAAGACGTGCCGGCGCTGCGCCGGGATTGTTCCTTGACGAAGGTGGAATGCAAAAGATCCAGAGTAAAATGATGCTCCGGTATTTCATCGGCGGATTTCTCATGGCAGAGACTGTAGTGACACTGTTCTTTATTGTCAGCGGCTTTAGCAGCGACCCGGCCGGATTAGCAGGGATCTTCATGACCGCTGCCACTTTCGCCATTCCCGGTGTATGGCTTATTCTAAGGGGAAGGCGTTTCGCACGGGCCCTGCGGCTGGCAACGGTTTGTGACCCGCTCTTCGGACAGTCAAGTGAAGCTTCACTGTCTCATGCGAAGATTGCCGCCAGCATCGGATGGCAGGAGACAGCGGTGAAGAAAACTCTGACAGATATATTCCGCTGGGACATGATGGACAACTGCCTGGCGGACGGGGACCGTGTCATACTGACAGACCGGTCGCACATGAGAAGCGCCTATATACACACAGAGTGTAAGCATTGCGGAGCAGCGCTCACGATTAAACGCGGTTTTGTATCGGTCTGCCGTTTCTGCGGCGCCTTCGTGGATGAAAATGGCGTGACACACGTAAAGGAAGGAATCGAATCCGAGGTAATCCTGACCGATATCGGCCCGAACCGCGGCGCAGTGATCTCGTATCTGCGGGATCTTACCGGTATGTCTCTTCCGGAGGTAGAGGAGCTGATCGGATCGGTGCCTGTCACCGTGGTAAAGACCGGACGGCTGGGGGCGCAGCGTATCCGGGCAGAGCTCGCAAGGCTGGGCGCAGTGACGGAACAATGATGAATAAAAAAGAGGGGGCATGGGCCTCCTCTTTTTTCTGCAAATCTTTATTCTGTTTTCTGTGCGACCTCCGGCATAGAGGTGGCGCGGGGAATCAGGATGGGCGGGATGATCTTGTGAACCGGTGCTGCAGCTGCAGTGCCGGCCTTTTCTGTGCGGCCCTGAATTTGAGCGATCAGCAGCTGCATGGCAGTATCTGTCATGATATCGATCTGCTGTCCGACAGTGCTGATAGGGATGATCGATTCCTGTGAGATCCGGGTGTTGTCAAAACCGACAATGAGGAATTCCTCCGGAAGGCCTCCAAAGCGGCTGACCAGATGATTCAGCAGGATAGAAGCGGCGGAATCGTTGCTGACAAAAATCCCTTTTCTAAGCCCCGGATATTTTTCTATGACTTGATTCGCCGTTCTGCAGATGACAGATTTCATATGGGCGTAAGTGTTGTCGTAGGGCTCTATCAATAGCTCATAGGGCAGATGCTGTTCCAAGCAATAATCGGTGAATCCTGCGATACGCCGGGAGGCCGGGATTTCCTGCCTGGCATCTGAATTGAAATGGATCAGGATATCGCATCCGAGGTCAGCCAGGTGGCGGGCAGCCTGCATGCCGCCCAGATAATTATCTGTATTGACACTGTCAATATATTTGTCCTCACGTTCCAGACCGACCACAGGAACAGGCAGCGAGGCCAGTTCCTCGGAGGACATCGTGTGCGTGAGTACGATCAGTCCCTCGATCTGGTAAGCCATCAATTCCTCAATATACTTCCGCTCTGTTTCTTCCGAATCGCTTCCGGCGAAAACGATGAATTTATATCCGTATCTCTGATAAGATCTCAGAAAGGAGTCCATCACTTCGCCGTAGTAGGACAGGAATAAATTGGGGACCAACAGCCCAATAAATTCTGTCTTTCCCCGTGCCAGGATCCGGGCCACCTTGTTTTCTTTATAATTCAATACGCGGAGTGCCTCGGCGATTTTTTCGCGGTTTTCCGTCGATACAGATTCCGGGCGATTAAAATAGCGGGAGATAGTGGTCTTGGAAAAATGCGTAAAATCTGCAATATCCTTCATGGTGACTTTTTTTTCTGACATGGGATACCGCCTTTCCATATCGCAGTCAGTGCAGTGGAATACGGACTTCATTATAATGGCGTGAAAGGAGAAAATCAAGAAAGAAAAAGTATTAGAAAGATGTTGCGTAAATGTTAAAGTTATATTACAATGGAAATGTTCCGCGTGGTTTAAAGTCTAATATTGTAACAGAACGACAGGGGGATATATGAAATCAGCAGCAAGAGCGGGCAGGCTCTTTTTTCTGGTACTCCTGATGGTGCTGGGCCTAGGGGCAGCAGTCCCTGCTTATGCAACACCGGAAGCGCTTAAGAATGGGAAGAAAGTCAAGGTCTACCCGCTGAAAAGTGGGAACGTGACCGTATATGCGGATGAAAACCTGACGGAGGTAAAGGATTCCGTGAGCGGCAAAAAGCTGCAGGTCACCATCACAGATGTGAGCGGAAATGCCTGGTACGGCACTTACAAGAGCGACGGGAGCAGCAAAAAAGGATGGTTTTCTGAAAAGACATTCCTGAAGAATCCTTCGTATGATAAGGTAGATGCGCTGGCCCGGTATTCAATTAAGACCTATGTCCGGAAATCCGGCAAAAAGGCGGTGACCATCCCGGCTTATGCGGATGTGGATGTCATCGGTAAGACCGGCAAGTGGTATCAGGTAATCTATCTGGTCAAAAAAACATATTATATTTCCTGGATCAATTCCAGCGGATACAGTTCTCTGAGACCTTTTGACGGTGCAGAGAAGCGGGTGATGGCAGAAGGTGTGTATACCATGCGCACCAAGTCCGAATCAGGCAGCAGTGTGACAGCTGCTGAAACAACGCTTTCTCTGAAGAAGACCACCAAGGATAAGGATCAGCAGTTCCGTTTTGTCTTTGAGGGAGATGATACCTATCAGATCAAAGCGGTCCAGAGCGGTCTGGCACTGGCGGCCGAAACAGATGAGAGCGGAAGCCTTACCGGCGGTGTGGTGCTGGCGGAGACGTCTGATCAGGCAGAGAAGACGCAGCTGTGGAAGCTGACCCGCAAAGGCGGCTATTATTATCTGAAGAATATCGCCACCGGGCAGTATCTGAAGGGCGGCAGTTCCTTCACACTGGCGGCCAAGAGCAGCTCCGGCGCAGAACTGTTCCGACTGACCATGTACGGTGGGAAGAATAAAGATCACTGGCAGGTATTCAGCCAGTACGATCCCCAGTGGGGCAAGAAATACTACGGACGGACCAATACCATGGCCGGATCGGCCTGCGGCATTCTTTCTATGGTAAATGCTCTGTACGCTCTGAACGGACAGTACATTGATCCTGTTATGCTGGCGAAATTCGCGGTGAAAAACCATTACCGGATCGAAGGCAGCGGGACCGTGAGCACTGTGTTCAAGGCGGATGGCAAAAAGTATGGGAAGACCTATGGCTTTAAGTATGCAGGTTCTACCACCAGCATGTCCAAACTGAAGAAGCATCTGAAAGCCGGCGGTACAGCCATTGCCTACGTGCCCGGACATTACATGGCGCTGGGTGATTACAAGAATGGAAAGTACCTGGCACTGGATTCCGCAGCTACGGCAAAGCGTGCCACCAGCCCGTACGGCTGCTGGATCAAACCGGGAAGGCTGCAGTCCGGATCGCTTCGGTCTAAGGCGTATTTCCTGTTCACTGCGATAGATTGATAATTTATGAAAAGGAGAGCAAAAATGAAGATGAGATTTCGTCTGGCGGCATGGATATGTATTTTGGCGATGGCCCTTTCCGTGCTGAGCGTTCCGGTATATGCCAGCGCTGCGGAGGCTTCCGGAGAAGATAAGGTGGCGGAGCAGTCCGCGGACCAGGAGACCCCCGCGGCAGCGTCTGAAGAGACGACCACAACTGCTGAGGAGACAACGACAGCCGCTGCTGTCAAGAAGGGGAACTGTGATTCTTATATCGGCCTGAGCAAGAACTGGATGGTGCTGGCCACCGCCAAGAAGTATGTAAAGGTCTACAAAAAGAAGAAGACTTCCAGCAAGGTGCTGGGGCATTTCTCCAAGAATAACTGCATTGAAGTCGCCACCAAGAAGATGAAAAAGGGAACCAAGTATACCTGGCTTCCGGTCTATCTGAAAAATCATAAGATCGGCTATATCCAGAAGAAAAAGGTGTCCTTAGGCAAGCTGAATATCAAGAATTTCGGCCTGAACACCAAGGGAAAGGCCAATGCCAAGAACCGTACCCGCGTAAAGATCTGCAAATACGGACTGCCTTATATCGGCGTTCGCTTCCGTCTGGGCGGAACATCCCTGACACAGGGCATTGACTGTTCCAACTTCGTAAAGAAGGCTATGCACAATGCCGGCGTCAGCTGCCATGGTCTGGCGGTGGATCTTTCCACCCAGGGAAAGAAGATCTCCCGTAACCAGCTGAAACCGGGCGATACCCTCTATTATTACAATAATCCGCACGACCTGCGCATCGGTCATTCCGCCATCTATGTGGGCGGCTACAATATGGCACCGGGTAAGGGCTATATCATCAATGCCTCCGGACATCAGGGAAGCATTTACCCCTCCGGCGGCCTGCGGTTCTCCCGCATTGATTA
>CAMNFR010000094.1 GCA_946537305.1 uncultured Lachnospiraceae bacterium
TATGATGCAGTTGCCCGCCATATTTACGCCCATATCCGTGGGAGACTTGTAGGCGCAGCGGCCATAGATTTTCTCGAAGATCGCCTTCAGTACCGGGAAGATCTCTACGTCGCGGTTGTAGTTGACCGTGGTCTCTCCGTACGCCTCCAGATGGAAGGGATCGATCATGTTCACATCGTTCAGATCCGCCGTGGCTGCCTCATAGGCCAGATTCACCGGATGGTTCAGCGGCAGATTCCAGATGGGGAAGGTCTCGAACTTGGCATAGCCGGCATCCACGCCCCGCTCGTGCTCATGGTACAGCTGGGACAGGCAGGTGGCCATCTTGCCGCTTCCGGGGCCGGGTGCCGTCACCACGACCAGCGGGCGGCTGGTCTTGATATAATCGTTCCGGCCGAAGCCCTCTTCGCTCACGATCCGCGGAATATTGTTGGGATACCCCGGAATCAGGAAATGCCGGTAGACCGGGACCCCCAGCTTCTCCAGACGGCTCTGGAAAAGCTGCGCGCTGTACTGGCCCGCAAAATGGGTAATGCAGACGCTTCCCACATACAGGCCCATGTCCTCAAAGATTCCCTTCAGGCGCAGCACATCATCGTCATAGGTAATGCCCAGATCGCCGCGGACCTTATTCTTTTCGATATCCTCCGCGCTGATGACGATCACGATCTCTGCCTGGTCGGAAAGCTTCATCAGCATCCGCAGCTTGCTGTCCGGTTCGAATCCCGGCAGCACGCGGGAGGCATGATGATCATCGTAAAGCTTTCCGCCGAATTCCAGGTACAGCTTGTTATCGAACTTGGCAATGCGCTCCCGGATATGCTGAGACTGCATGGCAATATATTTATCGTTATCAAACCCCTTTTTCATAGATAAACTCCTTGCCTTATTCGACCGGCGCGCCGGCGGGCATATCTTTTTCGGGAGACAGCAGGGAAAGCGTTCCGTCCGGGCCTTCCGCCGCCAGCAGCATGCCCTCCGACAGGATACCTGCCAGCTTCGCAGGCTTCAGGTTCGTCAGCACGACCACCTTTTTCCCGACCATTTCCTCGGCCGTATAAGCGGACTTGATGCCGGATACGATCTGCAGGGTACGGGATCCCACCTTTACCTGAGAGCAAAGGAGCTTTTTGGACTTCTTCACCGCCTCACAGGAGAGGATCTCACCGATCTGGAACTGCAGCTTCGCGAAATCATCATAGGTGATCTCCGGCTTGGCTTCCACATCCACGCATTCCTCTTCTGCGGGTTCCTCTGCCGGTGCCTCCGCTGCTGCCTTCTGGGCCGCAAACTTCTCATCGATCTTCGCGATGGTCTTTTCCGGATCCAGACGGGCGAACAGGATCTCCGGCTTATCCGTGACCTGATTGCCGCTCGGATAGCCGCCAAATTCCTTCATCTCCTCCAACGGACGGATGGTGGTATTCAGCTGGCTGACAATACGTCCCGCCGTCTCCGGCATAAAGGATTCCAGCAGGCTCGCGCCGATGGTGATGCCTTCTACCAGATTATAGAGAACCTCCGCCAGGCGGTCCTTCTTCTCGGGATCTTTGGCCAGGGCCCAGGGCATGGTCTCGTCGATATATTTATTGCAGCGTTTGAACAGATTGAAGATTTCCGTCAGGGCATCTGCCACGCGAAGTTCCTCCATCTTGGCATCTACCTTCTTGACAGCCTCCAGGGCGACAGCTTTCAGCTCTTCATCCACGGGCTCGCAGGCGCCGGTGCGGGTCACCACGCCGCCAAAGTACTTGTTGCTCATGGCGATGGTGCGGTTCACCAGGTTGCCCAGGGTGTTGGCCAGATCGGAATTGATGCGCTCTACCACCAGTTCCCAGGAAATCACGCCGTCATTTTCGAAAGGCATCTCATGCAGCACAAAGTAGCGCACGGCATCCACGCCGAACAGCTCTGCCAGATCGTCTGCATAAATGACATTGCCCTTGGACTTGCTCATCTTGCCGTCCCCCTGCAGCAGCCAGGGATGACCGAACACCTGCTTCGGCAGCGGCACATCCAGCGCCATCAGGAAGATGGGCCAGTAGATGGTATGGAAACGAATGATGTCCTTGCCGATCAGGTGCAGATCGGCCGGCCAGTATTTCTTATACAGCTCCCCGTGATTGCCGTCCGCATCATATCCCAGGCCGGTAATATAGTTGCTCAGGGCGTCCAGCCACACATAGACCACATGCTTCGGATCAAAATCCACCGGGATGCCCCAGGAGAAGGAGGTGCGGGACACGCACAGATCCTGCAGGCCCGGCAGCAGGAAGTTGTTCATCATCTCGTTCTTGCGGGAAACGGGCTGAATGAACTCCGGATGCTTATTGATATGGTCGATCAGCCGATCCGCATATTTGCTCATTTTGAAGAAATAGGCTTCTTCCTTGGCCGGCTGCACGGGACGTCCGCAGTCAGGGCACTTGCCGTCCACCAGCTGGGATTCCGTAAAGAAGGACTCGCAGGGCGTGCAGTACAGACCCTCGTAGTAGCCCTTGTAGATATCGCCTTTTTCATAGAGCTTCCGGAAGATCTTCTTCACCTGCGTCTCATGGTCGGCATCCGTGGTGCGGATAAAACGATCATAGGAAGTATTCAGCATATCCCAGATATCCTTGATGACGCCCGCGGTCTGATCCACGAACTCCTTGGGGGACATGCCGGCCTCGGCCGCCTTCTGCTCGATCTTCTGGCCGTGCTCGTCCGTGCCGGTCTGGAAACGGACATCATAGCCCTGCGCTCTCTTATAACGGGCAATGGAATCCGCCAGCACGATTTCGTAGCTGTTGCCGATGTGCGGCTTGCCGGAGGTGTAGGCGATGGCGGTGGTTATATAATAGGGTTTCTTTTTACACTGATCACACATGGGTAGGCTCCTTATTTTTCTGCAAAGATCTCTCTGATGAACTGGTTCATTTCTTCCTCGGTATCAAAACGGCCCATGTACATGTAGTCGCCCATGGCGGAGGAAAGGGCTGCCTGCACCGGCCCCTGCATCACGATCTTGTGGCCGAACTTCTTCATGATATCCTCGTGGCTCATCACAAAGTTCCTGCCCGCGCGCCGGCCGCCGAAGCCGCAGTAATAGTGCTGCCCGTTCTGTCCGTATTCCGAGCTGTCGTAAACGATCATATCGGCCCAGATCTTATAGACATCTGTGCTGTTGGCAAAGTTGTGCATATCCGGGCTTACACCGCCGGAGGGGCGCAGATTGACCTCCAGGCCGACCACATCACCCTTCTTGCCCAGGCCTTCCTGGTCCTCATACAGGCGGAAGAATTCAAAGTGGATGAACCGGCTCTTTACGCCGAAGACCTTCACGGCCTTGCGTCCGTAATTGCGCACATCGTCCGGCAGGTTCTTGACCATGTAAAAGTAGCTGTTACCCGCTTCGTTTACGATGTCCATGATGCTGATGGGGGAGACGTTGCCGGTCTCAAAGATCGGCTTTCCCTTGCTGTTGATGATGGCATCGTAGGAGCAGACCACGCCCTTGACCATCTCCTCGCAGATGTAGGGCTCTTCGGGCTTTCTGGCAAAGAATGCCGCCAGCTCGTCCGCATTTTTCAGCTTGTGCGTATCCCCCGCCCCCACGCCGTTATCCGGTTTGATGATCACGGGATAGCCGCCGATGCTGTCGATAAATTTCTGGGTATTTTCCAGGGTATCCGCGATATACCAGCGAGCCGCCGGAATGCCTGCCTTCGCGTAGTACTTTTTCATCTCGGATTTGTATTTGACCTTGCGCATGTCTGACGTATGGAAGCCCGTGGGGATGTTGAAATCCGTCCGCAGGGCCGCATCCTGCTCCAGCCAGTATTCGTTGTTGCTCTCCAGCCAGTCGATACGTCCGTATTTGAATGCAAAGAAGGCCACCGCACGGTAGACCTCATCATAGCTTTCCAGCGTGCTTACCTTATAATATTCATTCAGCGACAGACGCACATTGCGGTCCAGTTCGTCATAAGGGCAGTCCCCGATGCCCAGCACATTGACGCCGTTTTTCCGCAGTTCCTGGCAGAAATGATAGTAGTTCGACGGAAAATTCGGGGAAATAAAAATGAAATTCATACCTTTTCTCCTTTACAGCAGCCGTGAGAGCCTTCTCTCATCCGACAGAATATCATCTTTCATCCAGCAGGAACGGAAGGAAGTATTCCGTCTGCTTATACCACCAGGGCCAGTCATGATTCACATCAAAACCCCAGAAATCTACCCAGGCAGGGATGCCTCTGGCGCGCAGGGCCTCTGACAGCTTTCTGGTGCCCTCCAGCATCTCATCCTCCCAGGCGCCCTGGCCCACGCAGATCACGCATTTATTCCAACGATAGCGCTCCATCCAAGGGTGGTCGTCCGGGATATTCCACAGGAATTCCGCCGGAGAATTGGCATAGGTCAGATCATCATGATAATCCCCGAAGGAATCCACGGTGTCGTACAGACCGCTCAGGGACAGATTTCTGTCGAACAGATCCGGGCGGCGGAAGAAAAAATTGGCAGCGTGCATGGCCCCCATGCTGCAGCCAAAGGTCATGATGCCGGGGCCGGCGTTCCAGACGCCCTGACGGTCATTGATCTCGTGGATGCGGTTCACCAGTTCCTCCGTGACATAGCGGAACCATCTCTCGTGCTGCTCAATTCTGGCCCTGGGATTGCCTCCCTTATCGGACCAGGTCTCTTTATCAATGGTATCCACCGAGAACACCTGCACCTGTCCCGCCTCAATGCGGGAAGCAAAGATATCCGTCATGTGGAAATTTTCAAAATCAAAGAACCGGCCGTCCTGGCAGGGAATGAACAGCACCGGCTTGCCGGCGTGTCCGTAAACCTTGAATTCCATATCCCGACCAAGGTTCTGGCTGTATTCCTTATGATACTCTATATGCATATAACATCATCTCCCTTTTGCTTACGCCCATCGATTCCCGCGGGCATCTCCCTCCTATTTTACACAGGTTTGTAGTATTGGTCAAGGAAAAAGCAGGTTTTTGGACTCTTGACAGCCTGGCAAAAATCAAATACGATGGTAACCATTATAACAGTACACAGGAGGCCAGTCATGGTTTTTGCAGAACAGATCACGATCCCGGAGCTTTCCGGGGAAACGCCGCGCCGTCTTTTCGTCTATACCCCCGAAGAGCTGGAGGAGGATGAGGACCGCCGTTACCCGGTATTATATATGTTTGACGGCCACAACCTGTTTTATGACAAAACAGCCACCTACGGAAAGAGCTGGGGCCTGAAGGAATATCTGGAAGAACACCATACGCCGCTGATCGTGGTGGGCGTGGAGTGCAACCACGAAGGCAGCCGCCGCCTGGAAGAATATTCTCCCTATCGGGGCCCCGTGGCCGGGGATATCATAAAAAATGCCCAGGGCCGTATGACCCTGGACTGGATTGCAGATACATTAAAACCGGTGATCGACGCCAGCTTCCCCACCCTGCCGGAACGTGAGCACACCGCCATCGCCGGCAGTTCCATGGGCGGACTGATGGCCATCTACGCCGCCGTCACCTATAACCACGTATTTTCAAAAGCAGCCGGGCTTTCTCCCAGCATTTCCATCGATCTGCCGGCGCTGCTGGCGGACATCGAAAATGCCGAAATCGGGGAGGACACCCGCATCTACATGGATGTCGGCACCATGGAAATGGGCCGGACCGGCGGCTGGTACCGCGACCTGGAAACAGTGGAGCAGGCGCTCTTTCAAAAGGGCGTTATTCCCTGCCTGCGCATGGTCGCCGGCGGCACCCACTCCGAAGCCTCCTGGGAAAAGCAGATCCCGGTCTTCTTCCGGCATCTCGGACTGGAGTAGTAGTGACAAGGGGACGTACCCAATGCAATTAAGTTAAGGCTGATCCCACTATAACCT
>CAMNFR010000095.1 GCA_946537305.1 uncultured Lachnospiraceae bacterium
TGTAGTTAAGAATTAGACAGTTCAAGCTTAACTTAATTGCATTGGGACGTACCTTTTGTCACACACGGATCATCAACCCTGGCCTGCCCACAGGCTGTATGCCTCTGCCGTCAGTCAATGGATATCTTGCAGATTCCTGGTTCTCCAATTATACTAAGGATCACACCAGAAGTCCTTTCGAGGAATAGAGGGGGATAATCCCCGGGGAGTGTATCATAATGAAAGATTATCGTCAGAGATTCAGTGGAAAAGCGGATCTGTATGCGGCAGGCCGTCCTTCATATGCCGCAGATTTCCTTTTGGAACTGTCGGAGAAATATAACGTCGGTGCGGGATGTGTGGCGGCGGACATTGGCTCGGGCACAGGGATTTTGACCAGACAGCTGCTGGAACTGGGCTGCGAGGTCTATGCGGTAGAGCCGAATGAAGACATGAGGCGGATCGCTGAGCGGGATCTTGGCAGCTGCCCGGGATTTCATTCCGTACACGGAGATGCAGCGGAAACCAAACTGTCGCCGAAATCAATGGATATTATTACGGCGGCACAGGCTTTTCACTGGTTCCCGGTGGAAGCGTTCCGCAGAGAATGCATTCGCATCGGGAAGCCCGGCTGTACGGTATTTCTGATCTGGAATCAACGGGATATGGAGGCCGAAGTGACGCGTGAACTGGAAAGACTGTATAAACAGTTCGGAAAGGATTTTCACGGATTCAATCTCGGGCTGCAGAAAGATGATCCGCGGATCCGGGACTTCTTCTGCGGAAAATATCAGGAGAAGGATTATGCGAATCCTCTGCACTACGATAGAGCCGGTTTTGTGACCCGCTGCCTGTCCAGTTCCCATTCTCCGCAGGCAGGCGAGCCCCACTTTGAGGAATACATAGAGGAGGTCAACCGAATCTTCGAACGTTTTGCTTCGGAGGGACGGCTGGAGGTACCGAACCGGACCACGGTATACTACGGGCGGCCGTGACAGAGGGACGTACCTTCTGTCACATGATCTGATGACAAGGGGATGCATCTATTGTCACATTATGGGATGTGACAATAGGTACGTCCCCCTGTCTTTTTAGGTGATTATTACTATTTTCTGAAAAAGCTGAAGTATTACCAGGATACCGAAGGTTTTCACACGTTGGCCTATTGCCTGATGGACAATCATATTCATCTGCTTCTCGACGCAGGCAATAAAGTATCTCACATTGTTCAGCGACTGCTCACGAGCTATGCTATCTATTTTAACACAAAGTACGACCGCTCCGGCCATGTCTTTCAAAATCGCTTCTACAGCGAACCGATTGAAGATAGCCGTTATTTGCTCACCGCGGTAAATTATATCCACTATAACCCTGAGAAAGCTGGTATTGCACGCCATGACACATTCCTGTGGAGCAGCTGGCATGATTATATCAGAGGGAGCAACACTGTTTTCACGTCAACAGTTCTGACATTGACTGGAGGAATTGATGGATTTCTTGAACTCAGTGCCTCTGTGCCATCAGAGAAATGTCTGGACATCTCCAGACGTGTACGGCTCACAGATGCCGATGCGGTGCGCCTGATCTGTCAGGAAGCAGGAACGGACAAACCAACTGATCTGCAAAGTTTTGATCGTTTGCGGCGAGACGATATGCTCCGCACCTTAAGAAAGAAGCACCTTTCGATCCGTCAGTTGGAACGCCTGACCGGGATCCCACGTGGGATTATCTCCAGAGCGTGACAGGGGGCATGACAGGAGGACGTACCTGCTGACATGTGCCCCTGTCATGCCTCTATTACCGATTCTCGCGTTTTGCGATGAGCGGGAGTATGATGCCCAGAGCGGTCAGGACCAGCGGCGTGATAACGTTCAGGGCGAACGTGAACGGATCCGCGTCGTACATGCCGAGAATGCAGCTGGCAGCCGTCACCAGGAAGCACCATCCGCCGAAGAAGAGGGCGACAGGACGGCTTTTTACGAACTGGTACTCGCGCGGGAAGCGCTCCCCGGCCTTTACCATGGCCAGATAGGCAAAGAATACCCACAGGTAACGGAGCGGCATGCAGACGGAGTTGAGCTTGGTCAGCTGCTTCAGAACTGCTGCTGCTCCGGGAACTACGGACTGGATCAGGATGATGGAACCGGAAAGGATCGCGACCATCTTGATGCCGTTCACGTAGGCGCCGGCGTCGTTCTTCTTCAGAAGTCCGGAGGGGATAAACGCACGGGAGGCTTCGTTGTCAAGCAGCATCCGCAGCGGCGCATCAATGCTGATTACCAGGGTGGAGAGCTGCCCGATGGCGTTGCAGATCGCATAGATGATCAGGAGCGTGTCTCCCAGGTGGTAGTAATTTCCGAGCTTCTGGAAGGCCCAGTAGGAACCGTTGGAGTTATAGGAATTAAAGCTTTCTGCCGATTCGTTGATAACGGCTGGATCAAACATCATGCCCATGGCGATCGTTCCCAGGATGGCACAGACTACGACCATGATCGCCAGGCTGATCATCGCGCGCGGGAAGCCTTTGCTGGGATTCTCCACCTTGTTGACGTAGGGGGAGATCTTCTCGCAGCCGCCAACGGCGAAGACCAGGATGGACAGCGAGGTAAAGTACTTCACATCGAACTGGGGGATCAGCGTTTTCATGCTGAAGTCCATGGTCAGATATCCGCCCTGGGGATTGATGGCCGGGGCCGCGAACATCATCAGGATATAGAGAATCGACATCACGAACATGCTGGTTCCTGCCAGCATGGCCAGCTTCTTCAGGGGATTCAGTCCGCGGGAGGCGACCCAGCAGAAAAAGAGGAGGATCGCCAGAGTGACCAGCTGTACTCCCAGCGTCGGGAAGCTGTCATAGGTCTCTCCGTTGCGGAATACCGCCCAGCTGAGGGCTTTGAGTCCGCCGGAGGACTTGGAAGCGATATAGGTGATGTGGCAGGCCCAGTAGGTCCAGCCTGCGTAGTACGCCAGCTTGGGGCCGGTCGTGCTGTGAATCCAGGAACTGACGCCGCCGCCGGAGTTCTTAAAGGCAGAGCCAAGTTCTCCGACCATCAGGGCGTAGGGAATAAAATACAGTGCGAACATCAGGATCCAGCTGAATATGACCTGGATACCATTAAAATAAACAAAACCGTTCAGGACATTTCCGAATCCCCAGACGGTAGAGAAAGCCATAAATGCGAGCGTACTCCATTTAATGCGTTTAGAGTCCATTGTTATTGTCACCTCAAGTTTCTATTATTATCCGGCAGCATACTGCCGCCGTTCATTTATGTCTGATCAACGCTCCATAGGATCAAAATTCCATGATTCTGTGGGGGCGGCCTGTCAGAGCTGTCCCATAATTTAATTGACATTTATAGCAACTTCCTTTCTACTAACTAACTATTTTGTCGTTGCCTGTAAAAAACCGTGACTACTACAAGCTTAGCGATGAATAGTCTGACTGGCAACAGAATTCCTATTATAATCCTTTTGGTCCGCGTTGTCCATGACTTTTTGGGTCGTTAGGGATGTTTAATTCTGACCCACTGGGTCATTGGGGACGCTTAATTCTGACCCACTGCAGCACGGAAGTGACAGTATTTGCAGTTTCTTCTTTTTATATGCTTATCGTATTGTGCTTGCGGTGTAACTTACTTGTTTGCCTCAAAGTATTCGGTGAAGGCTTTCTCGAATTCCGGCAGCCACCAGTTTACGTAGCCTTCGCGGAAGGGATGTACGGGATCGCCCATCAGCTTGCTGATTTCTTCCTCGTTCTCAGTTACGGCGGTCATCTCAGCATTGTTCCAGAGATCGACCACACCAATGCCCCACTTTTCCTGAATCTTCAGCATCAGATCTACCATCTTCTGGTATTCAGGGCTATCGAAGTGGGTTCCGGAGATGGCATATTTCCAGCACTTGGTTCCCTGATGGGCATCCGCGAGGGCGTCTGCCAGGGGAAGTGTCATGGCTGCAGCATCCTGGGATATTTCCATGGATAAGAGATTGCAATCGCATTTGGCAAGTGCTAAACTGTATGCAAAAATCAGCGCTGAGCAAGAGGGCCGGGAGAAGAAAGGAACTGGAACATCCGGATGACAAGAGAGGAACGATTTGACGGGTATCTGCATTTTATTATGTCCGCTATGGGTGGATTTCTGGGCGCCTATGCGGTCATGTCCGAGGCGGAGCGGCTGGCTTCCGCACAGACCGCTAACCTGCTGGATATGATGATTCATCTGGCGGGCGGAGATATTCTGAGGCTGGCTGCAGGGTTTGGCACGCTGGTCTGCTTTGTGGGAGGGCTGGTGTCTTCGGATCTGATCGAACGTCACACCAAGCTGTGCCTGAAGAAGCTGGCGCTCTGGGTGGACGCGGCGGGACTGCTGCTGACGATGGGACTCCTGGCGGCGCCGCTTGATATCACGCCCATCATTAAAGTATATCCCATCTTTTTTATGGCGGCTTTTCAGTGGAACGGATACGGAGGCGCCTGGGGATTTGCCAGTTCTTCGCTGTTTTCCACTAACAATCTGAAACAATGCGTCATCGGGTTCACGGAATATTTCATCACCGGGGACGCCGCCATGCTGAAACGGGGAAAATTCTACCTGTTTACGCTGCTGTCCTTTTTGGCGGGTGCCTTCTATGGAGCCTGCTGCGTAAATCGCTGGGGAGTCGCCGCGGCGATTCCCGGGCTTTTGATTCCGGCGTGCGCGAGAGTGGTTCTGGGCAGAAGATAATCCGGGTGATTTCCAGGCTTGCGGGAGGTGTGTCGCAGGTGCTGTGGGGAAGGGGGGAAAATAATGGAAGACAATAAAGAAAAGAAGACATCTGTGAAAGTGGAGCAGGTATTTGATATTCTTTGCCTGATTGCATCCTATGGAATTCTGTTCCTGCTTCCTAAAACGGTCGGGGTTTTCTTTTACCTGATTTTTGGGGTAGCTGCTTTTCTGTTCTGCATCGGATTCTTCCGCCTGGGACTCTCCCTGGACGCGCCGGCGGGTGCAAAGATGGAACGGTTTGCCAAATGGTTTTTTGCAGTCTATGGAGTGCTGATCAATGCGACAGGGCTGTATGTGATCTATCAGGACCAGGGTAGCGGACGAAGCATCGTGATCGCGACACTTCTTTTGATTGAAGCGCTTGTGCTGTATACCATGGCTTCGAGCGGCGCCCAAACGCCGGGAAAGCAGAGGCTGACAGCCATCGTATTTCGAGTCGCGGCGGTTTTGCTGATCGTAATCGGGATAGCGCTTGCAGTGTGGAATCATTTCAGCGAGTCGTCTATCATTGTCGCGACCATGCTTGTGATTGAATGCATCTGCCTGTGGATGATGGGCGGCAGCAGCAATCCCTTCAATTCTATGAATTCCGACATAAAGACAGTCCCGGGACTTAAGACCCCGATCGCGCAGCTGCAGCAGGAATTCGCCGGCGTCGAAACACAGCTGGGATATCCGTGGGTCGGGAAGGTCAAAACGATCGATCAGGATTGTATCATTTACGGGCCTTCCGAAGACGGGTACGTTGTCTATGGCTATTATCTTTATGGAAGCTTTTATGTAGCCGGCAGTACCAATCCGCTCTTCCCCGAAGCCGAAGATGCGCAGAGCCACGTGGTAACCGAAATCCCCGACAGCAGCGGCCGCCTGCTGAATCAAACAGAACTGACGGAAGCCTATACCGCCATGTTCACCCGATATGCCGAAAGTGGGTCAGTAGGGACGCTTAATTATGACCCACCTCAGCATTAAAATGGTAGTGGGTCAAAATTAAACGTCCCTATT
>CAMNFR010000096.1 GCA_946537305.1 uncultured Lachnospiraceae bacterium
GCTACATTGCTGCCGCCCTTGCGCCCCCGGGCGATGATGGCAGGAATGCCCAGCCGAAGGCAGCACATCAGGATCTGCTCCTTGGCCTCCACCACATTCACGAATCCCACCGGAGCGCCCACCACCAATGCGGGACGGAAGCCAAGCTCCATCTGCCGCGCGATCTCAAAAAGTGCCGTGGGAGCGTTTCCGACCGCGTAGATACACCCGGGATGTGCCTGTGCTGCCTGCTCCACACTGACGACCGCGCGGGTCACGCCTCGCCATTTTGCCTCCCGCGCCACCTCCGGATCTGCCATATAGCAGACCGCCTCCGAGGAGAGCTTCGCAAGACCCGGTTTACTGACCCCCGCCAGCGCCATGTTGGTATCCGTGACCACCATCGTTCCGCGCCGGAGCGCTTCTATGCCACGCTGCACGGCATCCGGCGTGAACACCAGGTTCTGCGCGTAATCAAAATCCGCAGTAGTGTGAATGGCCCGCATCACCACCGGGGCCGTCTCCGCCGGAAGAACGATTCCCAGATCCGCCAATTCCTGAGCAATGATCTGCATACTGGTCCTCTCAATATCCGCCGGGCGGATGTGCGGAACAAACTGTGTGTTCTTCACGCCTGGCTGTGCATTCGTCGGCTCCGTGTTTGCTGGTTCTATCTGTATGTTCTTTCTCTCTGTCTGCATGGTTATCTCACCCGTTGTCACCTTATTGTAAGCCCAGTACTTCGTAAATTTTCTCCATATCCAGCGCCTTCCGCACGGTGTCCGCCAGCAGATCAAGCTGCTTCTCCTGCCAGGCCTCGTGACTTTCCGGCCTTGTCGTTCCTGAAGCAGTTCCCGTGGCGGTCTCCGCTGTATCGTTTCCTGCAGCAGCCTCCAGTCCCTTGCGCGCCAGCAGCCAGCCTGCCAGCTTTTCAGTCAGCTCCCCGGTATCAAACAGCCCGTGCAGATAGGTGCCGAAGACTTCCCCACAGGATGCCCCTTGATGCATTACAGCCGCCCCCTCGGATGTCCCGTCCGAAAGCGTGCAGAACGGTGTTTTTGCCGTAGAATTTGTGAGGCTTGCCGTATTCATGGAATTCGTGAACTCCGTACGCCCCATGTGAATCTGATAGCCCTTCAGCCTGGCGCCGGCAAACGGCGGCGTGCAGACCACTGCTTCCTCCTGCGTTCGTACCTTCTCCTCAGAAAAAACCGTGCGGCAGGGAAGCAGGCCCATGCCGGCCATCTCTCCGCCGTGCTCCACGCCCTCCGGGTCCAACAGGCGTTCTCCCAGCATCTGGAACCCGCCACAAACACCAAATACCGGCGTTCCGGCCGCATGCAGCTTCAGGACGGCTGCCTCCAGACCGTTCTGCCGCATCCAGGCCAGATCTCCCATGGTATTCTTGGTGCCCGGAAGAATTACCAGATCCGGTGTACCCAGCTCTTTCACGCTACCCACATACCGAACGTTCAGATCCGGATGCATCGATAGCGGGGTAAAATCCGTAAAATTGGAAATGCGGGGCATGCGGATCACCGCAATATCCAAGAGGCGGACCATGGCATCCGGCTGTCTGCCGGTCCGATCCTGCTGCATTCCGGCTATCGTTTTCCCCTGCAGTTCGACCATCATTTTCCCTTGCAGTCTGGGTGAGAGTGAGTCCTCATCATCCAGATCCACCTGTGTATAGGGCACCACGCCCAGCACCGGTACGCCGGTCAGCTCCTCCAGCATAGAGAGTCCCGGCCGAAGGATCTCCACATCACCTCGGAACTTGTTGATAACCGTCCCCACAATCCTGGCGCGCTCATTTTCCGGCAGCAGCGCCACGGTACCATACAGCTGGGCAAACACACCGCCCGGATCAATATCCCCCACCAGAATGACCGGTGCATCCACCATCTCCGCCAGCCCCATATTCACAATATCATCCTTCTTCAGGTTGATCTCCGCCGGGCTACCGGCCCCCTCGATCACGATGATATCATTTTCTTCCGCCAGGCTGTGGTAGGCTTCCAGAATCTGCGGGATCAGCGACTTTTTCATGCGGAAATAATCCGCCGCGCGATAATTTCCCAGCACTTCTCCGTTCACGATCACCTGAGAGCCCACATCACTGGAAGGCTTCAGAAGAATAGGATTCATGCGGACATCCGGCGCTTTTCCGGCCGCCTGCGCCTGAAGCACCTGCGCACGGCCCATCTCCAGACCGTCCGCCGTAATATAGCTGTTCAGGGCCATGTTCTGGCTCTTAAAGGGCGCCACCCGATATCCGTCCTGAAGAAAGATCCGGCAGAGCGCCGCCGTCAGCAGGCTTTTTCCCGCGCCGGACATCGTACCCTGGATCATAATATTTCTGGCCATATTACTTCTCCCCTCGTATTAGTTCCTGCAGCAGCCTATGGTTTTCTTCCGCAGTCCTGACAGCTGTCCGAAACCAGCCGGGACCAAGCCCCCGGTAATTTCGGCAGTCGCGCAGCAAGATATCTCTGTGCGCGAGTGCAGCGCCAAGTTCGGTGTCCGCTGTATAGAACAACAAATAATTGGCTTCTCCGGGAATGACCTTAAGACCGCATCCTGCAAGGCCGGCCGCCAGCCGGTGACGCTCTTCCCTTATAATCCGTCGAAGACGCTCCACATATTCTTCTTCCTGCAGCGCCGCCAGTCCCGCAGCCTGCGCTGCCGATGAGACAGACCATGGCGCCCCGGCAGTATAGATTTCCTCTGCCAGCATCTGGTTCGCACAGATGGCGTATCCCAAACGAAGCCCAGCCATTCCGTACAGCTTAGTAAAGGACCGGAGAAGAACAAGCGGCGGATGACCGCCTTCCCGCAGCAGGGGCAGCAGCGAGAATGCTTCCGGTTCATCCAGGAATTCCGCGAAGCACTCATCCAACGCCAACAGTGCTCCGCACCAGGTGCACCGATCCAGGATCTTCAGAAGAAGCTCGCGTGGAATGGTTCTTCCGGCGGGGTTATTCGGCTGCCCCAGGAATACCAGATCTGTGCCCGGTGTGATGGCATGAAGAATGTCTTCGGTCAATATAAAACCGTTATCCGGTCGCAGTAAAAAATGATCCACCGTGAATCCGTGAAGAATCAATGCATTCGCATATTCGGAAAAAGACGGAGCTGTGACAAGGGCCCTGCCGGCCGCCCGTGCATGCTCGGATGCCTGTATATGGTCGCCAGCCGTTTTTTTGCCTGCTATCCCGCTATGGAAGGGATCTCTCCTCTTTCGCTGCGCGACGGCTGCACATATGCGATAGATCAGATCCGCCGCGCCATTTCCGCAGACGATCCATTCTGCCGGTACACCAAGTCTTTCGGAAAGGTTCGCCCGCAGTTTCCTGCAGAAAGGATCCGGGTAAATATCCGCCTGCTCCAGCGAATGGATCACCGCCTGCCGCACGCCCTCCGGCATTCCCAGTGGGCTGATATTGGCAGAAAAGTCCAGCACAGCAGATCGCATATTATCTTCGTATTTCCACAGATCGCCGCCATGTTCTGATTTCATGCCACATCCTCCCTGTCGTGTAATCCATTCCGTTACCATACAAACCTAGCTCAAGGTCTCACAGTCTTCAGATCATATTACTATACAGATTCCCAAACGGATCACACCCATCAAAAGCAATCCCAGAAAGCTGCCCACATACAGCATACGGTTGGCCCGCAGGATATCCCCCGGTTCCACGCGCCGCAGCGCATCCCCGATGGTGGGCTTCTCGTAATATTCCCCAAAATACCAGGCCGGGCCTGCCAGCTGCACGCCCAGGGCCCCCGCCATCACGGATTCTGTCTGAGCGGAATTCGGGCTGGCGTGATTGCACCGGTCTCTTTTCCAAATCCCGGCTGCCCGGCGGGCATCCTGCCCGCAAAGAGCCGCCGACACGATTAATATCAGAGCTGACAATCTGGCCGGCAGATAATTGGCGGCATCGTCCAGCCTGGCGGCGGCCCGCCCGAAATTCAGATACCGCTCGTTTTTGTAGCCAATCATGCTGTCCATGGTATTGATCGCCTTGTAGCAAAGCGCCAGCGGCGCACCACCGATCATCAGATAGAACATCGGCGCGATAACACCATCTGAAAAGTTCTCCGCCACCGTTTCGACTGCTGCCTTGGTCACGCCTTCCTCCGTCAATGCCGCCGTGTCGCGGCCGACAATCCTGGCCACCGCACTTCGGGCGTCTGCCAGCGTTGCCCCGGTAAGTTTTCGGTAGACATTCTTGCTTTCCTTTGCCAGATCACGGATCGCCAGCGCTTGCCAGCTCCATACCGCGGCCAGGAAAAATCCGGCCGTCGGATGAAGAAGACGAAGAAAGTGGATTGCCCCGGCGGAAACCAACAATGTTACCAGCGGAAGTCCGGCCGCCAGCACCCGGCCCGCCCAGCGCTCGCCCGCCGGCGTCTTCGGAAAAATTTTTCGAAGGACTTTTTCTGACTGGGAAATACATTTTCCCATGATCACCACCGGATGCGGCATCCAGTGAGGGTCCCCCAGCAGCAGATCCATAAGAAAACCGGCTGCCGCCGCCGCTAAAATATTCATCGTATCCAGGGCACCTCCTTTCTGATTATGCCGGGGGTAAAGAGCTTTCCATGTTAGCGTGCGCAGTGTGCCATTTCCTCCCGCTTTTCAGGAATTGTCTCCCCTCGATTTGGCACAAATCTACCTGCAAGCCTGTCATTCATCTTCCATGAAGCAAAGGATATCCAAAATTCGAAGCTTAAGGTCCGGGTTGGATTCTTCGGGAAAATTAAATCTGTCAAGACACCGTGCTTTCCTATGATAATCTTCACATCCGGGAATTGTCTTTGTCTCCAGCAAATATCCGCAGCCGGAAGGAAGCATCCACTTCCAGTAATCTCTTTTTTCTTCGGCAAAGCGTTCCATAATAGCCATCTGCACGCCGCCATGCGCCACAACAACAAGATCAGGAACGGTTCTTCCATTCCCTTTTGTATAAGCATCCATGTCTGCAGAGGATCTGTTTTCCTCCGCTGTCTGCCGGACCAGCTCGCAGAACGCCTCGCAGGCCCTGTCGCAGAAGTCCGCTTTCTGTTCCCCGCCGGGGCACGGCGCCAGGCAGAGGCTGTCCACCCACTGTCGGTAAGCGGTATCATCCTGCATTTCTTCCGCGCTGCGGCCTTCGAAGATTCCGAAATCCATCTCCGCAAGCCCCGGCACCACGATCTGCTGCGCCTCCGGAAAGAGGATCCGCGCCGTCTGCTGCGTGCGAACGAGCGGGGTCACATACACCACCGGCGGTTGAAAGTCCGCCGCACTAAGCTTCTGGGCCCCCTCGGGAGAAAGCGGCTCATCTGTACTTCCCTGATATTTCTTTGCCGCCTGCAGGGCTGTTTCCCCGTGGCGGATCAGTGCGATCTTCACAGCGGACCTCCTTTTAAGAACTGCGGCAGGCCGCAGCAGACGCGGACGACAACATTCGCGCGCTCCGCCAGCAGGCAGGACAGCCGGCCCGCGCTCTCCCGGAAGGCTCGCTCCTCCGCATCCGCCGGCACCACGCCGCCGCCCACCTCGGTGGAAATCACCACTTCATAACGGGAAAGCGTATCCGCCAGAGACAAAAGAGCCTTTCCCTCGGAAACCTTGTCATCCATCGACTCGGCATGCCCGATGCCGGATTTCTCCTCCGCCTTCGTGCCGGTCTGAATATTCCTCACCAGCTCCTGCACGTCCCGCATGGCCTTTTCCTCAAAATCCGCATGGCTCCAACCAAGCGC
>CAMNFR010000097.1 GCA_946537305.1 uncultured Lachnospiraceae bacterium
GCAAAGCACCGCGAGGCCATGGTAAAGCTTGCCATACAGGATGTACCGGGCTTTACCTATTCCGATATGGAGATCCTTCGCGGCGGCTATACCTATACGGCAGATACGCTGCGGGAACTGATCCACCGGGAACCGGATACGCAGTGGTATTATATTCTGGGGGCGGATTCCCTGCACGGAATGCGCAGATGGTTTGCACCGGAGGTAATCTGCCGTCACGCAGAGCTTGTAGCAGCCGCGCGACGGGAACAAATGAAGCCGGAACAGATGGAAGAGGATATCGCATATCTGAAGGAGCGGTACGGCGCACGTATACATACCATGATCCTGGATCCGCTGCCGGCCTCTTCCACACAGATCCGCAAAGAAATTTGCCAAGGCTGTCTGCCTCATCCTTACCTTAAACCGGCGGTCAATGAATATATCCGTGAACATGGTCTGTACGGACCGCCTCGCACCGAAGAAGAGATTCTGAAGAGCCTGAAGGTCCGATTGAAGCCCTCCCGCTACCAGCACACGCTGGGTGTGGCGGAGACAGCTGTAAAGCTGGCTGAATCTCTTGGTACCGTATCGCCGGAAAAAGCCCGTCTGGCCGGCGTTCTGCACGACTGCGGCAAATATGAGGGCGATGCACTTACACACGCTCCGCTGGGCGCAGTCATCGCCAGAGAGGATTACGGCATCACGGATGAGGATATTCTTTCGGCCATCCGCTGGCACACGACCGGACGTCCGGCTATGACAGATCTGGAGAAGATCATTTTTGTGGCGGATTATATAGAGCCCGGACGCGACCGCGCACCGCGTCTTGAAATGCTCCGGGAAATGGCATTTACGGACCTGGACAAAACAATCGTTTGTATATTGGAGGATACACTTAGCTATCTTCGAAACTGCGGTGCCGTTATTGACGAATCCTCCCTGCAAACGTATAATTACTATCATCAAAAAATAAGGGGTGAAGAAGGATGAATACTTCGAAAGAAATGCTAAAAATCGCATATGACGCCCTGGATGAGAAGAAAGCGGCAGAGATCAGCGTGATCGATATTGCCGAAGTTTCCAGCCTGGCGGATTACTATGTGATCACCAACGGTGAAAACTCCAGCCATGTACAGGCGCTGGTAGAGAACGTGCAGGAAAAGATGTACAAAGCCGGATATGCCTGCCGCTCCCTGGAAGGCTATAAGGCTGCTAACTGGGTCCTGATGGACTATGGTGATATTGTCGTCAATGTTTTCTCCCGTGAGGACCGTCGCTGGTTCGATCTGGAGCGCATTTGGCGGGACGGCAAATTCCTGACGGCGGAAAATATCCGCGAGATCGAAAAAGAAGAGAATTGATCCGTAAATGATCTGATATTCCTAAAAATCAGATCTGAAACAGAAAAAAGAAACGACATCTTACCGAATAAGACCGGTTCGATGTCGTTTCTTTTTTAGCGAATGCCAAGGCGCATCAGTCCGATGACCTTTCCGAGGATCTGACAATCCGGAACAATGATGGGATCCATCTCGTCATTTTCCGGCTGGAGCCGGATATGATCCGATTCCTTATAAAAGCGTTTTACCGTGGCGGAATCCTCCACCAGCGCGACAACGACGTCTCCGTTGCTGGCTGTCTTTTGCTGCTCCACCAGTACATGATCCCCATTCAGGATCCCCATACCGATCATACTGTCACCGCGTACCTTCAGCATGAACAGATCATTATTGGGGACATTTTCTGCCGGGAAAGGAAAATATCCGGTGATATTTTCTTCCGCCAGAATGGGAGAGCCGGCAGCCACTTCCCCAATGATAGGGACCCGTACCATTTCTCCGTTATAGATTCCATATTCATCATCTACGATTTCAATCGCCCGCGGCTTCGTGGGGTCGCGACGGATATAGCCCATTTTTTCCAACGATTCCAGGTGAGAATGCACGCTGGAGGTCGATTTTAGATGAACCTGCTGACAAATCTCGCGTACCGCCGGCGGATATCCTCTTTTAATAATACAATCCCGGATATATTCCAGTATTTCTCTCTGCTTTCCCGATAATTCTGTATTCTGACCCATAGTTGACTCCTCATCCCGAACTGAAGATAGTTTATTTAGACAAACGTATTATAGCATACTCTATTTCAAAATGCAAACAAATGTTCCCGAAAATATGTTCGATTTTTAGCCGTAAACGTATTGACAAACGTTTGTTCGGGTAGTATAATGCCATCAGAACATCCGTTCGGGAACAAAAGTTCGGTTGAAAAGAGGACTGATCATGAATAGAGAGAATATGAGAGGGCAGAAAAGAAACGCTAAAAACAAGAGATCCGGCCGTTTTATCGCAAAGCATCCTGTATTCATTCTGGTGCTGGCCGCACTTATCATTCTTGGCGGCTTCCGGGTGAGCGCGATGGCTTCCTCCGCAAATGAACAGGGAACAAGACAGTACACCTCCGTACAACTGAATGCCGGGGACACTCTTTGGAGCCTGGCGGAGACCTACGGCGGCAGCTCTGATGCCCGTGATATACGCGCCTATGTGAAGGATCTGAAGGAGATGAACCACATCCTGGATGAAACATCTCTGAAGCCCGGAGCATACGTAATGGTCTATACCGTTGCCAGATGATTTTCGGCGGCTCTGTACATTGTAATTAAATCATTGCAAAAAAACAGACATTCCGGCATCCCACCACCACCTAAAACCTGCATTTCCAAGCCGGTCTTTCTGTTTTTACTAAACGGAATCGCAGCATTAAGCATGCGATTCCGTTTTTTACCTTTACGTTGTAACTTAAAAAAGCATTTTCCCGGTTCGTCAGGGAATACTTCCGCGAAATGTGACATTCCCCATACCAGGTGCGCAGGAACCGCGGGCGATTCCGCGGGAGGAGATAGTAAAAAAGCGGAATTCGCAGGGATCGTCGGAAGGATCCTGCGGATTCCGCTTTTTGTGAATTGTTACTCCGGGAGACAATGGCGCCCGGCGGAGATGCATCAATAATTCTCCGCGTTGATCTCGAAGTAGCTCTGGGGATGAGCGCAGACGGGGCAGACATCGGGGGCTGCCATGCCGACTACGATGTGACCGCAGTTGCGGCACTCCCACACATTGACCTGGCTCTTTTTGAAGACCTCCTGCATCTCCACGTTATGAAGCAGGGCGCGGTACCGCTCCTCGTGGTGCTTCTCGATGGCTGCGACGGCGCGGAATTTCGCTGCCAGCTCCGGGAATCCTTCCTCCTCGGCGGTCTTCGCGAAGCCGTCGTACATGTCGGTCCACTCGTAGTTCTCGCCGGCTGCTGCGGCTGCCAGGTTCTCGGCGGTGCTGCCGATGCCGTTCAGCTCCTTGAACCACATCTTGGCGTGCTCCTTCTCGTTGTCCGCCGTCTTCAGGAACAGGGCAGCGATCTGCTCAAATCCTTCCTTCTTCGCCTTGGAGGCGAAGTAGGTGTACTTGTTCCTGGCCTGGGACTCGCCGGCGAAGGCCTCCTCCAGATTCTTCTCGGTCTGGGTGCCGGCATAGGGGTTCCTCGGGGCGGGGGCGGCGTCAGGCACCATCACGCCGGTCTGTTTGCACATCGGGCACTGCTCGGGAGCGGTCTCGCCTTCATAGACATATCCGCAGATCTTACATACAAATTTCATGGTTTTTCCTCCTTGGATTTGGGTATTTTTTGATATTTCCTCTGTGACATCGGGGGCATCGCTCGCGAAGGGGATGCCGGTGGAATCCGCGATATCGCGGTCCAGTGTCACGAGATCCTTCACATTCAGCGCGTGGACAGAGTCGTGTCCGGTGGTTCTGGCAAATGTCTTCAGTTCCGCCAGAGTGACATTCAGGAAGTTGGCGGTGCGTCGGGCCGCCGCGTCGATATCCAGTCTCGCCCGCAGCGCGGGATCCTGTGTGGCGATTCCCACGGGGCAGTTGCCGGTGCCGCAGATGCGGTACTGCTGGCAGGCGGCGGCGATCAGGGCGGCGCTTGCGATGGCGACCGCGTCCGCGCCCATGGCGAGGGCCTTGGCGAAATCAGAGGATACCCGCAGGCCGCCGGTGATGATCAGGGCGATGTCCGAACGGACGGCGTCCAGGTATTTCCTCGCCCGGCTCAGGGCGTAGATGGTGGGGACGGATGTGGACTCCCGCAGGAGCAGTGGACTGGAACCGGTGGCTCCGCCCCGCCCGTCGATGGTGATGAAGTCCGGACCGGCAAATACGCAGTGCTCCAGATCCCGCTCGATTCGCCCGGCGGCGATCTTGATGCCGATGGGACGTCCGCCGGAGCGCGCCCTTAGCATATCCACCATGGCCTTCAGATCCTCCTTCGAGGTGATCTCCGCGAAGCGGCTGGGGCTCTGGATCTCCTCCCCAGGCTTCTTGCCCCGGAGACGGGCGATCTCCTCCGTGACCTTCTCCCCGGGCAGATGGCCTCCCATGCCCGGCTTGGTGCCCTGGCCGATCTTGATCTCGATGGCATCCGCGCTGCGCAGATTCTCATCCGTGACGCTGTACTTGTTGGGAATGTACTCAAAGATGTACCGGTAAGCCGCCTCTTTTTCCTCCGGCAGAATTCCGCCCTCCCCGCTGCACATGGCTGTCCTTGCCATGGCGCTGCCCTTCGCCAGCGCGATCTTGATCTCCCGGGAGAGCGCGCCGAAGGACATATGCGAGATGAAGACCGGATTCTCCAGGACCATGGGTTTGGCCGCGTGCTTTCCGATTACGGCCCTGGTCTCCACCGGATCGGAGTCCAGGAGCGGCGGCGGGTTCAGCTGAGCTCCCAGGAATAGAATGTCATCCCAGCTGGGAAGCGGCATCAGGGTACCCATGGAGCTGTCGATGCTCTTCCCAGACACGGCCATCTCGTGGATTTCCTCCATGAAGCGGTTCGTGCGATCGTGCCGTTCATACTGCGGATCGTAGGCCAGATCCGTCCGGGGAACTGCAGCAGGGGCCGCTGTTTCTTCGGCTTCCACCCGCTCAAACCTGGAAATCGGCTGCCGGCAGATCGGACATGCGTCCAGCTCCTCCAGCCGTTTTCCTTCCTTCTCTTCGTCGAAGATTGCTCCGCATACAGTGCATCTGTATACTGCCATACGTCACCTCCTTGCAAATGGCATACGAGCATCTCTGCTCTCTGCTGTTTTATGAGATCTGAAGAGATCTGATGAGATCCGATAAGATCCTATGATTTTTCCTCCGTCTGCGATTTCTTTTCTCTGCCTCGGCACCTGGGGCAGAGATAGCTGATTTTCAGGTCATAGGAGAGAATCTCCTCCGGCACCTGTTCCTGCAGCATCCCCGTCAGGTCCGGCAGGGTGATGTCAGACAGGCGGCCGCACCGGCGGCAGACCAGGTGGTCGTGCCTCGTGGTCTTGTCGTACCGGTCGGGACAGCCCTCCACCGAGACCTTCCGGATCAGGCCCTGCTCATGGAGCTGGTTCAGATTGTTGTAGACCGTGGCGAGAACGACCTTCGGGCACTGCTCTTTCAGGCGCAGAAAGATCTGCTCTGCCGTCAGATGATCGTTGGATTCATCGATCAGTTCCAGGATTTTCTGCGCGTATTTCGTCATGTAGCACCTCTAAAATTAGAATTATTCTAAATATAGAATACATGAAATGTCGGAACCTGTCAATACCAAAACAGAAAGACCGGATCGGCGCATCTGCCGATCCGGTCTTCACATATTGAGAT
>CAMNFR010000098.1 GCA_946537305.1 uncultured Lachnospiraceae bacterium
ATCAAAGGATTCAGATTCCATTCTAATGACACTGCGAAGGATTTCACATTAATTCCGGATAATGACAGGCAGCAGAACCCAGAATTCCACCCAAGTATTCAGTATCGGAAGTTATGGGATATCTGAAAGGGAAAAGTTCGCTGATGATCTTCGAAAAGCATGCCAATCTTAAGTACAAATATGGAAACCGGCATTTCTGGTGTCGTGGATATTATGTAGATACGGTAAAGTCCCTTATAGGGACTGAGCAGGCCACCGGCTAAGCCGGTGGTCCTGACTCGGGAAAACCGCCAGTCGACTGTGAATGGTAACAGAATATTAAAAGAAATACAGGATTATCTTGTGCAAAGTGTATATGTGGGTGTATAATCGGTTCGACAGGTTCTCCGGGGCGGAATCCGGAGAACCAATATAAAATTCTGCCGCCGTTTCAGCGGGGCAGTCACAGAAGGAGGAGAATGTGATGAAGAAAAGATTGATGACAGTACTGGCACTTGGATGCATCGCCGCAGGCGTGGCCGCCGGCAGCACTTACGCCGAAGATACGAAGTCCATCATCGAGCAGGCACAGGAAATGACCCTGGAGGAACTTGCGGCAAAGGCGATCGAGGAATCGAACGGCGCAACCTTCTACGGCGTGGGTAATTCCAGCCGCGGCAAGACAGCTCTTCCTACCTTCATCGAATATCTGCAGACGATCGATCCTTCCTATAACATGGAGTTCGACTGGCAGCAGCCCAAGAACAATAAGATCTTTGAGCAGCTGCAGGCAGATTCCCTGAAGCCGAGCGGCACATTTGCCATGACCCTGATCCAGGACGGAAACCAGATTCAGTCCAAGATGGCGGATACCGGTATTCTTGATACCTTCATTCCGAAGGAGTGGGCAGAGGCGAACGGAGTGACCGCAGCGGATTATGACGGGTTCCTTGAGCTGCAGCTTCTGAACAAGGTGTTCATGTACAACTGCACAGGCGACAAGGTTTATGACAACTGCTGGGATTTCGTGGCAGAAGGAAGCCATCCGCTCTTCATGGGCGTTGATTCTGAGATCGTCGGCAAAAACTTCCTGTATATGCTGACCAAGGATGAGTACGCGCAGTACCTGAAGGATGCATTCGACGCCCTTTCGGAAGAGGAGAAGGCGTATTTCCAGCCGACCATCGACGCGGAAGCTGAGGATGCGGAGCTGTTCGGGCTGGGTGAGAACGGCGCTTATGCGCTTGCCTATATTAAACTCTGGGTCGGCGCTTATAATGAGCAGACCGACGACGGCCCGATCTGCCAGACCCTGGTGGATGCTTCCGCTACCGATCAGTCCGGGCTTCTTGTTTATTCCAAGCTTCGCTCTGTGGAAGAGTCCGCTGCCGTTTCTGTCAACAACATCAAGGTTGCTGCCTACGAAGACGGTTATGAAGGCTTCGGCGGATACGGCTACTGCCATTATCTGTTTGTGACAGACAACAGCCCGCTTCCGTGGACTGCATGCGCGTTCATTTCCTATATGACCACCACTGCGGAAGGCTTTGACGCATGGGGCAAGGATATGGGCGGATATTCTTCCAATCCGGAAGTCGCTGCCAAGATCGAGGAGATCTACAACCATAAGCAGGGCGGCTACAATGAGGCCGGCGAGGATGAATTCCCGGCCAAGGATGACCGCGGCAAGGAATGGTGGGTCAACGACGGCAAGCTGATCGTCGAGGATCCGGCTTACTGCGCATCCGTTGACTTTACGGTAGGCAGCTGGGTGGAGATGCTTGACCACTATACCGGCGAAGAAGCGGCTGAATAAGTTTCTTTCAATCTGAATAGTCCGGCTGCAGATAATCAGGGACGGGCGTGCAAAGGCCGGGAGCTTTTGCACGCCCCTTCCATTTGGGAAACGCTGATGCATTCCTTTTCCTGCAGGCAAAGTCCCTGCATCCGTGTTTCCTTAGAGACAGGAAAACAGGCAGTACCTGCATTTCCTGCAGCATAAAGGAGAGAAGAGCTTGATGACGAAGAAAAGCACTCTTACGATCAATAAGCTGAAAACCTATTTCTCCAAACCTCAGAATGTAATCCTGCTTCTGTTCGGCATTGTGCTCACCTATACTACGGTGGCACCGATCATCGCCATTGTCAGGGACACCTTCAAGATTCATCCGGGCACGATCGACCAGTTTCTGACGAAGAAGTCGGAGGGCTACTCGGCCGCCAACTATGTGGATCTGTTCACGTCGAAACTGGCAAAAGTCAACCTGTGGACGCCGCTGCTCAATACCGTCATGCTGGCGGTACTGACCTGCGTCATTTCGATCCTGTTCGGCGGAATGGTCGCCTTCCTGGTGACGCGCACGAACCTGAGGTTTAAGAAGTATATCAGCTCGATCTTTATATTCCCTTATATCATGCCGCAGTGGACGCTCGCCGTTGTGTGGCAGCATCTGTTTAATTCAAACGCGGTAACCGGCACATCCAACGGTCTGCTGACTTCGCTGACCGGTATCACGATGCCGCTCTGGTGGTGTCAGGGGCTTTTTCCCTGCGCGGTGGTTTTGGGACTGCACTACACGCCATTTGCCTATATCATGATCGGCGGAATCTTCCGGAATATGGACGCGAACCTTGAGGAGGCCGCCACGATCCTGGATACGCCGAAATGGAAGATCATGACAAGGGTTACGCTCCCCATGATCAAACCGGCCATCCTGTCCACCATACTGCTGGTATTCGGAAGCGCCATGGGATCCTATCCGGTACCGCATTACCTGAACTTTATAACGCTTTCGACAAAGTATGTATCCATGAATTCGAAGTATACCGGTGAAGCCAGTATCCTCGCGATTATCATGATGCTCTTCGGAATCATGATCCTCGGCATCAACCAGATGAGCCTGAAGAGCCGCAAGAGCTACACGACCGTCAGCGGAAAGTCCGGGCAGATTTCGAAGATTAATCTCGGGAAGGCCGGACAGTGGGTCATTGCGGTCATACTTATATTTGTCACCTTCATGACCAGTATTTTTCCGATTGCCCTGTTCGCGATCGAAACCTTCCTGCCCAATCCCGGTGATTACAGTTTCCTTTACACCAGAGATATCAGCCATCTGACAACGAAGTGGTGGCTGACCAGGGGAAACGACGCCGGAGCCCTCTACGGGCAGAACGGTATTCTATTCAATGGCATGATCCTGCGCGCGCTCAAGGGAACGCTTTTTGTGTCCATCATGTGCGCCCTGATCGCCGGCACGATCGGAACCCTGATCGGCTATGCGGTATCCAAGAACCGCCGCAGCAGGTGGGCGAATTATGTAAACAATATCGCTTTCCTGCCTTACCTGATGCCGTCCCTGGCAGTCGGCGCCGCCTTCTTCATCCTGTTTTCCAACGGGCGTCTGAACCTGTTCAACACATACACGCTTCTGGTGATTGCGGGCGTTGTCAAATACATCCCCTTTGCCAGCCGCGCGGCGCTCAATTCCATGCTTCAGCTGTCCGGGGAGATCGAGGAAGCGGCGATTATTCAGGATATCCCCTGGATTAAGCGCATGACCAGAATCATCATACCGATCCAGAAGTCCTCCATCATCAGCGGTTTCATGCTTCCTTTTATGACCTGCCTGAGAGAGCTGTCGCTGTTCCTGCTTCTGTGCACGCAGGGATTTATCCTGTCTACTACACTTGACTATTTCGACGAGATGGGGCTTTATGCATTTTCAAGCGCCATCAACCTGATCCTGATCGTGCTGCTTCTGGTATTCAACGCACTGGTAAATAAACTCACAGGCGCGAGTCTGGACGAAGGGATTGGAGGAAACTGATATGCCAGCTATTACATTAAGTCATATAACAAAACGTTACGGCAGCTTCTATGCGGTGGAAGACCTGAGCATGAAGATAGAGGACAACGCCTTCATTACCCTTCTGGGACCGTCCGGCTGCGGAAAGACGACGACACTGCGCATGATCGCGGGACTGGAGACGCCTACCTCCGGAAAGATCACGATCGGCGACAGGGTTGTATTTGACAGTGAGGCCGGGATCAATGTCCCCCCGAACAAGCGCCGGGTGGGCTTCCTGTTCCAGAATTACGCCCTCTGGCCGAACATGACGGTTTATCAGAACATCTCTTTCGGCCTTACGAATGTGAAGCGGGAGATGCCCGTACTGGATGATGAGGCGAAGAAACTGGCCGCGCAGATCGAGGCCCTGAAGCACCCGAGGGATATCCAGGATATCCTTGAAGAGGTAAAGACCAGGGATGGAAAACCGGACAGCGGGAAGATCTGCCTGAAGCTGATCGATACCTTTACCCTGTCCATGTTCGGGGCGAAGGAGCTGTACGCCGGCCTGCAGGGGCAGTCCGGGGCAGACGCCTTAAAGGCCGCCTGTGAGAAAAAATGCGCGGAGCTGGAGAGGAAACTGCAGTCTGTCCGGGACGGATATAAGGCAAAAGGGCAGGAGCTGAATGAGAACTTCGAGGTCACGAGCGGCGGAAAAGTGCAGACTTCCGTGCGCAAGCTGACGAAGGAGCAGATCGACCTTGCAGTGCGCCGGGTTTCCAGAATCGTCAAGATCGGAATGTTCATGGACCGTTATCCGGCGGAGCTTTCGGGCGGTCAGCAGCAGCGTGTCGCGATCGCCAGAACCCTGGCTCCGGAACCGCAGGTGCTTTTCATGGATGAACCCCTGTCCAACCTGGACGCCAAGCTGCGCCTGGAGATGCGCTACGAACTGCAGAGACTGCATCTGGAGACAGGGAGCACATTCGTCTATGTGACGCATGACCAGATGGAGGCCATGACCCTGGCAACCCGGATCTGCCTGATCAACAACGGCGTTCTGCAGCAGTACGACGCGCCGCTGGACGTGTATCATAAGCCGAATAATCTGTTTGTCGCGGACTTTGTCGGCAATCCCTCCATGAATTTCATCAACGCGAAAGGAGCCCAGAGAGCGGACGGGGACCTTGCCCTTGAGATTCTGGACGGAAAGAAGGCTGTCTTCCATCCAAATGAAAAGATCGACATGAATCAGTGGTTTGCTGAGCGCGACGCTTCCATACAGGCAGCGGCGGAAGAGCTCAGGCGCAAAAAGGCGGACCGCAGATATGTGGAGAAAGGCAACAAGGATGAGGTCTTCCGCTATCCGGTTTCCCTTGTGGAAGAGAAGGATGACAGTCTGGCCGAGCAGCCGGTTCTGACAAATGAAGACCTGGTAATCGGC
The DNA here is from genome assembly GCA_946537305.1 of uncultured Lachnospiraceae bacterium. Taxonomy (GTDB): domain Bacteria; phylum Bacillota; class Clostridia; order Lachnospirales; family Lachnospiraceae; genus UBA3305. The sequence continues at coordinate 5,212 of CAMNFR010000098.1, forward strand.
GTCCGGCCGGAATACCTGAAACTGAGCCCGGACGGGGAACTGACCGGTGAGATGTACGGCGTCATGCCGACCGGTATGGAATCCACGATTAAGATCGCGGTCGGAAATTATCTTCTGACCGGCGTGATCTTCGGCAGCGAGCTGTATCAGATCGGCCAGAAACACGCATTTTCCATGGACGGGGACAATATTCTCCTCTTTGACCGGAAGTCCGGCAGATATATCGCGGCCGGCACAATCCGGGTAGAATAAA
>CAMNFR010000099.1 GCA_946537305.1 uncultured Lachnospiraceae bacterium
TGTATCATCCGCCTGTCAGTCATCGAAATCATACAGATCGTCGCAGTCATCGTAAGGCGACTCATAATCCAGATCACACTTCACGATTGTGCCTGTTGAAGCATCGATATCATAATTGTACTCTTTCATGCCTGCCCGGAAATCAATGTCGTATTCCATTCTTCCATCATCTCGATCCAGGCATGCCTTTGTAAAAACCACATCCGATGCTCTCAGTCCCGCGTTCTGCAGGGCAATCTGTTTTGCCCGCTCCACGCTGATGCCCGTATTTGCGAATGACGGCATAGAGGCGGCGATGATTGTAATTGCTGCGATAAGAACTGCCATAATCTGCTTTCTCATTTTTATTTATCTCCTTTAATGTGATTGTGGTCTCTGTTTGTCTGCTGCATCTTATGGGCTGATGATACCATGGCGCAGGTCACAGATCTGTCACATGCTGTTCTGAATTTTGCCGGATTTCTGATATCCGTCATAAAATCGCCAGCTGACACTCTATTTCTTCCATTTTGGGCTCAATATCAGTTATGAATGCACGCATCGTTGCAGTTTTCATAATACAATCAGTATGATATAATGATGAAGACACAAAAAGAACTTAATGCATACACTTGCAGGTCCTCAGAAAGGAAGGTAAGAAGATGAAAAAATGTACCGCTGTTTTTTTAATCCTTTTGTTGATGCTCTCCCTTTCTGCCCCCGCATTTGCGGAGGAGAAAGAGGCAAACTGGTCGACCGCTTATGCGGAAGTGCTGGCCGGTGTTCAGGATCCTGGTACAGAGGCGGGCTTTCTCCTCTATGACATCGAAAAAGACGGGTTGCCGGAACTCATCGTCAGAACCGGTTCGTATGAGGCGGAGTATGCGGGAACCGTGTATACCTGCGCAGACGGAACCGCGGCGGCGGTCGGCGAAATCGGGCTGGGACACACAGGATGCTTCTCGGATCCCGGCGAAAACGGATTTCTTCTCTGGACGGCTCAAATGGGTGCCGCTTCCCTCTTCCGTTACAGTCTGGAGAACGGCCAGCTTGTTTCTAATGAATTATTCGAAGAGACACTCGACATCCAGAACGACCCGGATGCGGATTACACACCGGTCGAGAGCTGTGTGCCCGGGGCCAGGTTCCTGGAATGGTACGACCTTGCGTCAGACCCGCAGGCCGTATATGATGAGGTCCTCAATACACTTTCCGCTGAGAGTATCCTGCTGTCTGCAGAAGATGCCGGGGATCAGCTGAATCTGATTTTCTCCGTTATGGATTCTGTCAGTCAGGATCCCGGCGAAATGGCATGGCAGTATACGGTAACCGATCTTGACAGGAACGGCAGGCTGGAGTGTCTTGCCGCCTCGGAGCATGGCCAGAGCCACGAAACGACGCTGCTGGCCTGGGAGGTATCGGAAGACTTCACTTCTCTTGTGCCCTGCACGGTGAATCCTGCTGAGGATACATTTTTCCCGGACATCATTTCAGACAGCGCCGATACCTTTTACGATGAGGGATCGGGCACCTGGCATTATCTCTTTTATGACCACAGGATTCTCTCTGATACGGAGGCAGCCACGGTTAAATATTCCGTCATGCTGAGAAACGGCATCCTTGATTGTAAAGAACACGCGATGCAGCATGTTGACATTTCCGGCAGTCAGGCGGCTGTGTCCTGGTTCGATGCCGGCGGCAATGATATTTCGCAGGACGAATACAACGCGGCAGGCGTGGATGCTTTCGGAGGCAGAAGAAAAAGCAGCAGCAATTTTGCCTGGATACCGGATAACTGGCTGACACTTACACAGCTCACCGACAGCTACGCCGTATTCACCGGAGAAAAAGCGGTACCAAACGTGAGCAAAGCCGCAGCTTCTTCACCCGCTCCGACTGCCCAGCCCGTTCCGGTTCCCGATACGCCTTTCCTCATGATAACAGACAACCCAACCAATGAATACCACAGTGAAGGGGAAACCGCGTGGTTTGTCGCAACAGCAAATGTCTGGACTTCTCTGGCGTGGACATTCGTAGGGCCGAACGGTGTGGAATATTCTGTGGAAGACATGGGTTACTATTTCCCTGACAGCAGCATAGGGGGAGCCGACGGAACAACCCTGAGCATCAGCAATGTCACCGAAAGTCTGGACGGGTTCGGGGCATACTGCACCTTCTGGTACAATGGACAGACAGCGCAGTCCAGCACGGCCTGGCTCTATGTCTCTTCGCAGCCCACGCCTCCGCTTGACGGCGAGGAGTCCGGAACTGTGATTGACGCGGCGATGAGCACCGTTACAATCCAGCTCGATGACGGAACGCAGGTTCAGGTTCTCCGGGATATCTGTTACGTTGACGGAGATCTTGATATCGGATGCAGATGTGATGTCTATTACGAAGGTTACGAGATCAATAACGAGACGGTTTACGAAGTCTATATCTACGGTACAGAGCCCGAACCCACCTATGGCTCCATGGGCGGCACAATCACAGACGCAATGATGAGCACCGTCACGATCCAGCTTGACAATGGAGATGTAGTCCAGACTCTCAGAGACTATGTGAATGTCGTCAACGGCAGTCTGTCAGTGGGCTGCGGATGCACCGTCTACTACAACGGCGATTATCCGACAACGGACAGCATCTACTCCGTGGACGTGTACGGATGGGATGAAGCAGAAGATGACGCTTACGATCCAAATGACATTGATGCTGATTCTTCTGACTGGGACTACGACGACAGCAGCTATGAGGAGGAGTCTTAATATTCCCGTCAGCTTTCCAGCGGGTGGTGACAGGCGACTGCTCTTTCTCCCAGATTATTGAGGCATGCTGTACTCAAATCCACCTGAACCTTGAACCATTCCTGCAAAAACTTCCTGTAAAGTCATTAAGGGCAGGCTTCGTTCGCCTGCCCTTTCATGTTCTCCGGCAGATGCGGCCGGTGCATCCGATACCCGGAATCAGAAAACAGATCAAATCTCCAGTTCCCGTACATGCTGCGGGACTATTCCGGCCAGACGGAGCAATTCCCTGAGTCCTTCCTCGTCATCGGGCGGTGCGCTCCACGCCAGGCCGCAGCCCGCGCTGATCTCCTTCGGAAGCGGGATCAGCCGCCCCTCTGCCCCATGCTGAATGCAGTACTCCTCAAACGCCATGGCGTCATGGGTCGAACTGAAGGCGGCTATCAGGTGTCTTTCCTTCTTTCTCATCGCATCCCCCTGTCCCGGGAAAACCGTACTGACGCCGGTGTCTTACGGCCGGATCACCAGAGAAGCATTCATCTGCGCTTCCACTATGTCATACATGTTGGAGATGATCCCAACCTGCAGTTTTTCCTTCAGACCGTAGAAATCCAGGCATGTTCCGCATGTCATGACAGTGGTCCCGGCCTCCTCCAGGCTCTTCAGGTCTTTAATGGTGTCCGGGTCCTCTGTAGTCAGGTACGCGCCGCTGTTATAGCAGATCACCTTCTCCGGAGCCTCGTCCTGACTGGTCAGGGCAAAAATGAACGCCTTCATCAGTTTTTTCCCGAGCTGCTCATCTCCGTTCCCCATGGTATTTGAAGACAGAACGACCACCTTGCCTCCCCTTGCGGGAACCTCGCAGCTGACTGCCTCCGCCGGAATCTGTGCTGCTTTCGCTGCTCCGGCCTTCACCTGCATGACGACCGTATAGTCCGTCTCCCCGCCCTGCTCTGAAGAGACGGTGAAGCCGTAATGCTGTCCCAGCCTGGTCAGGTTCTGCACAGCAGTTTCATTGTCGACTTTTACGGAAAGCGTGCCGTCTTCCGTAAATGCCTCGATTGCCTTCTTTGCGTTGATCACGGGAAGCGGGCATGCCATTCCCATACAGTCAATTGTCTTTTCCATTTTTAACCTCACATTCTAATTTCCATACGCTGTCAGCTTTTAATCCAGCCGTCTCTCAAAGTACTTCCGAAGCGATCCGGCGGACAGCCTCAGCCGCGGCATCCGCGTCGTTATCGGTATTGAAATATCCGAAGCTGAAGCGTACCGCTCCCTGCTTCGCGGTTCCCAGCGCTTCGTGCATCAGCGGCGCGCAGTGGGCACCTGCACGCACGGCAATGTCATAGGTGCAGGCCAGCTCGTCGCAGACCAGCGCCGAGTCGATGTCTGCGATATTCAGAGTTACAATGGGGCACCTGTCCCGGGATGAAAAATCCCCGTACACTCTGACGCCCGGAATCCGGTTTACCGCTTCATAGAAACGTCCGGCCAGTTCTGTCTCGTGAGCGTGGATTGCTTCTATTCCTGTTTCACTGATAAAATCCACCGCTGCCGAAAGGCCTGCAATTCCGTGCCCGTTCAGTGTTCCCGCTTCCAGTCTGGTCGGATACTCACGCGGCTGGTACGTCAGAAAAGATTGTACACCTGTTCCGCCGACCTTGAAAGGCTCAACCTCTGTATCCCCGGTGATGATCAGCCCGCCGGTCCCCTGCGGTCCCATCATGGACTTATGGCCGGTAAAGCAAAGGATGGAGATGCCGGTTCCTGAAAGGCTGATCGGAACCGCGCCCGCGGTCTGGGAAGCGTCCACGATCAGAAGAAGTCCGTGCGAGCGCGCAATCTCTCCGATTCTGTAAATATCCAGCATGTTCCCGGTCAGGTTTGACGCATGAGTACATACGATGGCCTGCGTGTCCGGACGGATGAGGCGTTCAAAATCCTCGTAGTCGACGCAGCCTCTGCGGTCCGACTGCACAAATGACAGCTCGGTTCCCCGTTCTTCCCGAATCCTGTAGAGCGGGCGAAGAACCGAGTTGTGCTCCAGTACCGTCGTGATAACGTGGCCGCCCTTCCTTATGGCACCGCTGATGGCAATGTTGAGCGCCTCCGTGGAGTTGTTCGTAAAAATGACCTGCTCTGATCTTGGAGCCCCGAAAAAGGATGCCAGCTTCATACGCGTCCTGTAGATCAGACGGTTTGATTTCAGCGCTCCCTCGTGCGCCCCGCGGGAAGCGTTTCCCAGCGATGTTAATGCCTCCGTCACCGCGCTGACCACTGCAGGCGGCTTAACCATACTTGTGGCGGCATTGTCCAGATAAATCATTGTGTACCTCCGGATTCAGCA
>CAMNFR010000100.1 GCA_946537305.1 uncultured Lachnospiraceae bacterium
ACAGGATCATGCTGGTATCCTTTTCGGTCAGCTCGATGGTGCCGTGGAAGTACTCTGCCGCATGGATGGACTTGGTCTTGATCCACTGCATCTCTTCCAGGATGCACATCGCGTAGTCATAAGCCTCGCCCCAGAGCATACCGGAACCAACGACCATGTGGTAGTCCTGCTCCTTGACCTCTGCCGCCATCTTGCAGCAGTAATCCTCGTACTGCTCTTTCGCTTTCAGCAGATAAGGAACGATCTGATCGTATTCTGCCATGAACTGATCGTATTTCGGGAACTCGCCAGCATTCTTCAGGAAGCGGGCGATCAGGGTAATCATGTAGGTGTAGATGGCTTCGCACAGGCAGTCATCCTCGGCAAAGCTGAACACCTTGTAATCTGCGAATTCGCAGACCGGCGTATTGTCGTTGGAGACATAAACTACGGTGCGGGCGCCGGCTTCCTTGCAGAACTTTGCGGCAGCCACGATTTCCTTGGTGTTGCCGCTGCGGGTGGAGAACACGCACACGGAATCCTTGGAGAAGCTGGTAGGCGGAGCTGCCATGAATTCTGCAGCGATCACACTGACGGCCTGGACCTTGCGGCTGCTGCCGTCGATCCAGTACTTCATGGGCAGGGAGTGGGCATAGGTACCGCCGCAGCCGATGAAGAACAGATTGCTGTATCCTTCTTCACAGATCTTATCTACCGCCGCCTCGATCTGAGGACGAAGGGCAATGGCGTCGCTGACAACCTTCTCATAACGCGGTACATCAAAGTTAAACATGGATCCTCCATTTATCATGCCGGGCGCCTCTGAATTTTCCGCGAGGCGGAAGGCCGTCCGGCTTTGGAATACACCGGGGAATGCTCCCCGGCTGCATCTGATTTACATCTTCACGGTGTTCGAATATTCACTCATGCGCACTTTGTGCTGTTTTTAATAATCCAGTCTCCGATAGTAAGCGCGGATGTCCATATCGTGCTTGCGGACATCGGCCAGGTGACGATAGGTGCGTGCGTACATTTCCCACAGCAGTACGGGGGAGAGCAGCCATCGGAACTTCTCGTCCACACCGGGGATCGTAAGGGTCTTGGTATCGAACACCACCAGCTGGTTGGTGTGCTTCTTTGCAAAGCGGATCACGCGCTCATCCAGCGGACGGGTGGGACCTTCGCCCATGCCCACGCATACCAGCACGTTGCGGCCGACCATTTCCAGGGTTCCATGGAAGAACTCGGCGGAATGTACGGACTTGGTGCGCAGCCACTGGCACTCTTCGAGCACGCACATCGCCATGGAGTAGGTGTGGCCCCAAGTGTTGCCGGAACCGGTCCAGATCTGATACTCCTTGTCCACCGGATCGAAGTAGGACACATACTCTTCGGCCACGGCCTCGGAATCCTTGGCGGTCTGGATCAGGATCTCGCCCAGGTTGGCCAGCTGATCCGCGAAGATATCATAATCCGGGAACTCACCGGCGTTCTTCAGGATCTTGCCCACCAGATAGATGCCCAGCAGGTCGTGGGGCTCTGCGTCGCCGTAGACCACAGAATAATCTGCGATCTGGACCAGGGGAGAATTGTCCTCGCCGCTCATGGCGACCACGATCGCGCCCTTTTCCTTCAGCCACTTCGCCACAGCCACGGTTTCCTTGGTGTCGCCAGACTTGGAGGTCAGCACCGCCAGGGTCTTCTCGGTGATCAGGGCATTGCCGGTCACCATCAGCTGTGCGGGGATCTCCGTGAAGGCAGGGATCTTGGACATGACCTTCATCATCTCGCAGAAGGGAGCAAGCGCTGCCAGAGAGCCGCCTGCAGAGGTGAACAGCACGTTATCAAAACCTTTCTCACAGACCTGATCTGCAATGGCTTCCATGGGAGCCCGCAGGGCTACCAGTTTATTGGCTCCATCCATAACCTTTTTGGTATCGATTGCTTCTAACATTTTGCTTCCTCCTTGCAAAAATGAATTTTTCTGCGGCGCGGAGAAGAGCGTCAGCTGTGGATCGTCCCTCTCTGTCCTTGCGCCACACATTATAATACGTCTTAAGACGTCTTGTCAAGTACTATGTTAAAAATTCTTTTTTTGAGGACCGGACCACGCCACCGTCCCCCGGTCCACCTCTGGTCTGCTTATACCGGCACGCCCCAGCGATACGCGCCTTTGATGCGGCAGGTATAGCGGGCCTTCAGGTTGCCCATGCACATGGCCATTTCGATGGCGTGGCGATGGACATCCTTTTCGTTTTCAGGCGTGATAAAGGCGTCGTCGGAGTCTGCCTTCATCGCCCGCATGCGCTTCATGATCTCCACGTAGGAGGAGATAAATCCCGCGACCCAGGAATCCCCGCAGCCGGTGGTGTCGATGGCGCCGGCCTCGACATTGTAGGGCTCCTTGGCGTACAGGGTCTCGCCGTCGTACACAAAGGCTCCGCGGGTGCCCTTGGTCAGAATGGCCAGGCGGCAGCCGTACTTATCCACGGCATCCTTCAGGATCTGATCGTTCTCTTCGTCCGTGCGGTCGTCCCGCTCAGAGAACAGAATGAAATCGGCGGATTTCGCGATCATCTCCACCTTTTCCGGCGTCCAGGCCGTGGAAAAATCATAGACCAGCGGAACGCCGAGCTCGCGAATCTTATAGAGCTGCTCATCAAAATAGCTGTAGCAGCTATTGTGCACCAGGTCAAAGCCCTTCAGATATTCCAGGATCTCATCCGTCAGCACCAGCGGCTCTGCCTTTAAGATGCCTCCGTCGTTCTCATCGGACAGAATACGCTCTCCGTCCACCAGACGGACAGAGCAGCGGCCCGTCTCCCCGTGCACCACGGGGCACATTTTCCATTCCACCCCAAAATCATCCAGGGAATCTGTGACCACTTTGGCATTGGAATCGTCCGCCAGCACGCCCACATAAGCGGCCTGATGGCCCATCTGCGCGCAGTAGACGGCCACATTCACGCAGTTTCCGCCGGGATGAATGATCCCGTCGATGTAGTTGATGTCGACCACGTTGTCGCCGACACAGGCAATCTTAATCATAACTATCACCTCATCTGCCGCCTCCCCACCGGGAGAAGGCGGCATGATTTTCTCTATATCCCCCTGCCAGGAGGGCTATCACTGTTCGGATATCTTGTTTTACCCCTTTACCGCACCGGAATTGGCGCCGCTCACGAAGTACTTCTGCAGGAAGATGTACATGATGACCATCGGCAGGGCCGCCAGTGTCAGTCCGCTCAGCAGCACGCCCCAGTCCGTCTGTGAGGTGGAACGCATGGAGAAGATGGACAGCGGCACCGTCTGCAGCGCCTTGCCCTCGGTGAATACCAGAGCGAATGCGAAGTCATTCCAGATAAAGCGGGCGCACATAACCGCCGTGGTGGCGATGGCCGGCTTGCACATGGGCATGACCACACGGAAGAAGGTGCCGAACACACTGCATCCGTCGATGGTGGCTGCCTCCTCCACCTCTATGGGCAGGGTCACCATGAAGGACCACATCATAAAGAAGGAGAACGGAATACGATAGGCAACATAAGGCAGCAGGAGTCCCAGCCTCGTATTATACAGATGCGTGATGCCCAGCATCTTGTAAATGGGGATCAGGGAGCACTGCGGTGCCAGCATCATGCCGGACAGAATAAAGATAAAGACGATATAGCGCGCCTTCATCCGGAACCGGATCACGGCGTAGGCCGCCATGCCGGCGATGATGACCGTCAGCGCTGTCCCCAGCACCGTGAAGAAAATACTGTTCAGCGTCGCGCGCTGAATATAGGTCTGCCAGGCGTAGATATAGTTCTTCGGATCCAGACTGGAGGGAAGACTCCAGGGGGAGCCGAAGATCTCACTGTTTGTCTTGAAACCGCTGATCAGCATCCACATCAGCGGGAAGACGATGATGATCATATAGACGGTCATCATCAGATGGACGATTCCGCGCTTTACTTTGCTCCCGGCACTCATGACTTCTCTCCTCCCATCATCTCATTGACATTGTACAGCCGCAGCTGAATGAACGAGAAGGCAAAGGTGATGACAAACAGCAGCACGCCGATGGCGCTGGCGTATCCCATGTTGTCCTTTCGGAAACCGGTCTCATACATCAGTGTAGCCAGGGTCTCGGTGGCACCGCCGGGGCCGCCGCTGGTCATAACATACACCTCATCGAAGACCATGAAGGCGCCGATGATGGTGATGGTCATATTCATCAGAATGGTGGACTTGATCATGGGAATGGTCACATGCAGGAAGGTCTGCCAGTTGCTGGCGCCGTCGATCTTGGCGGATTCGTAGATATCCGTGGGCACCGCCTGCAGACCGACCGTATACAGCAGGACCATCTCACCGATGTACTGCCACTGGGACACCATGATGATGGACATCATGGCTGTCTTGGCGTCTCCCAGCCAGTCATGCGCCAGGCTTCCCAGGCCGATGGCCTCCAGGATGGCATTGACATAACCCAGGGAGGGATTGTAGGCGATGACCCACAGCAGACCGATGGCCGTCAGGGAGATCACCGCGGGAACGAAGATGACAACGCGGGTGATGGCCGCGTAACGGGTGTTGGCAAAGGTCACAAACAGGTGGGCAATAATCAGGCCGAGACCCGTCTGGCAGATCAGAGAGACCACCGCGTACATCACATTGTTCTTGATGGCCAGCACGATCTTATCATCAGAAAACAGCTTGGCATAATACTTCAACCCGACAAACTTCATATCGGCGGAATAGGCTGTCCACTTGAACAGGCTATAGTAGATATTCAGAAGCACGGGGAAGAATACAAGCAGGCCCACCATCAGCACCGCCGGCGCGATGAACACCAGCAGGGCTGTCCGGTTCTTATACAGCGCTTTCATGAAGTCCTTCTCCTCCTATGCGGAAGGCCGCGCGCCGCAACGGGCGCGCGGCCTTCTTTAGTTTTCCTCAGTCACTGACAGAACCGGGAATTATTCCATGTCCTCCTTGACCTCAACGGCAGTCTCGGTCACCTTCGCCATGACAGCAGCGCCGTCATCATCGGCAAAGATGGTCTGGCAGCCTTCCAGCCAGGTCTC
>CAMNFR010000101.1 GCA_946537305.1 uncultured Lachnospiraceae bacterium
TTATGCTGGATGTACAGGATTTCGGCGTGGGCATTTCCCCCGAAGAGCAGCCGATGATTTTTGAACGCTATTATCAGGTCAGCGGGACGAAAAAACACTATTCCAGCGGCTTGGGCTTGTCGATTGCCATGAATACCGTCCGCCATCACCAGGGTTCCCTTACTGTGCAGAGTGCGGTAAACGAAGGAACCATCTTCCGGATGGACCTGCCGCTATGGGACAAGCAGGATGAATAGTTAAACGGTTCTTAAATATTCTGAGCGATAATTAACGTTATTTAATATGAAGAAAATGAAATGGGCTACTTTTTGCCGCAGAAGGCTCTAAAACTTAAGAAATCTTAATCAAAGTTAGATGCATTGGACGTTTTTCTGATGGAATGGAGAGAATAAAATTAATTATCTCTTATCCCTGAAGGTTCGGAGTACGTGCTATAATGCAAATGTGAAATAAGACTGATACGGAGGTGAACGGTATGAAAAAACTGTTCCGGGCGGCAGCGCTGGTTCTGCTTGCAGCCCTGTTTTTGAGCGGGACGGCAGCCGGGGAAGCAAAGTATAAGCCCGGCGTTTACGAGGTAGTGACCCGGGGAATGGACGGAAAGATCTATTTTGAGATCGAATTCAGTGAGGACGCGATCGTAGATATCCGCGTGACCAAGCATCACGAGACGGAAGGCTTGGGTGATGTGGCTCTGCAGAAGGTGATCCCAGCGATTATCGAGGCGCAGAGCACTGATGTGGACGGGAAATCTGGCGCTACGATTACGTCCAACGCGATCAAAAAGGCTGTGGAAGAGGCCATCGCCATGGCGTCCGCTCCGGCGGATGAAAAAGCCGATGAGAAACCTGAGGAAGAGCCGGCAATACCCGCTGCGAAATATGTGCCCGGCGTGTATGAGGTCGTAACCCGCGGGATGGATGGAAAGATCTACTTTGAGATCGAGTTCAGCGAGAATGCGATCGTGGACATCCGGGTGACCAAGCACCACGAGACGGAAGGTCTGGGGGACGTGGCTCTGCAGAAGGTGATCCCGGCGATCGTTGAGGCGCAGAGCACCGATGTGGACGGGAAGTCCGGCGCCACGATCACATCCAACGCGATCAAAAAGGCTGTGGAAGAGGCCATCGCCATGGCAGTTGTTCCCGCGGGGGAATCTGTGGAAGCGGAAGTGCCGGCAGCAGAGGCCAAATATGTTCCCGGAGTCTACGAAGTTGTGACGCGCGGAATGGACGGGAAGATCTACTTTGAGATTGAATTCAGCGAGAACGCGATCGTTGACATCCGGGTAACCAAGCACCATGAGACGGAAGGCCTGGGGGATGTGGCTCTGCAGAAGGTGATCCCGGCAATCATCGAGGCCCAGAGTGTCGAGGTGGACGGGAAATCCGGTGCTACGATCACTTCCAATGCAATCAAAAAGGCCGTGACTGAGGCCATCGGACTGGCATCGGCAGCCGGGCAATGAACGGCTGTATCAATAAAACCAACTCATCATCAACAAAGGAGGAAGAATCATGGACATTACCCGCAGAAAATTTCTCAAAGGCGCGGCGGTAGCAGCCGGCGCGATCGGCCTGGCTGGAACCGGCCTGACGCTCAAGCAGGCTAAAGCAGAAGGAACCGATACCCAGTGGGACGCAGAGTATGACGTGATCGTCGTGGGCTACGGCGCTGCAGGTGCCAACGCCGCCATCGTGGCTGCCGACAAGGGCGCCAGCGTCCTGCTCACCGAAAAGTGCGAAGAAGGTCTTGAAGGCGGCAATACGAAAGTATCCGGCCAGGGTCTGCAATGTTTCGAGGGCAAGGAAAACGCCATCGTCTATTACAAGAGTCTGCGCGGTTTCTTCAATACCCCCTCTGACGCCGTGATCGAAGCTTATGCCGATAAGGTTGAAGAAATGCGTGAATGGCTGATTCACCTGGGCGCGGATCCCAACAATCTTGATAACTACCGCGGTACCGGTGAGCCCTGGCGCAGCAAGGGCGAGTATCCCGAACTGACCGGCGCAGGCCATATGCTCTATTACTGCGTCAGCGGCAGCAGTTTTGACGGCGCGTACTATTACCTGCTGCAGGATAACATCGACGCCCGGAGGGACAAGATCGACCTGTGGTATGAAGCCCCTGCCAAGCACCTGATCCAGAATCCGGAGACCAAGGTGATCGAGGGCGTGCAGATCGAAAAGGAAGGCAAGCTTCTGAACGTTCGTGCGAAAAATGGCGTCGTCATGTGCACCGGCGGCTTTGAAAACAACCAGGATATGGTGCAGAGCTACCTGCAGCAGCCATATGTCTTCCCCTACGGCTCTCTGGAGAACACCGGCGACGGTATCAAGATGTGCCAGGAAGTGAAAGCCAACCTCTGGCATATGAGTAACGCAGCAGGCTTCCTGTGGTGCTACAAGGCGCCCAATGCCTCCCGTGCGCAGCCCTTCCGCGCTGCTTCCAAGGGCATCTTCATCGGCCCCAGCGGCGAACGTTACATGGATGAGACCCAGTCCACCCGTCACGGACGCATCTACTTCGCCGGCCGTTACATCCAAATGCCTTCTCCGCTGCCGGCCTACTTCATCTGTGATCAGGCTGCATTGTCTTCCGGTAAGCTCTACGCTTCCTTCAGTGACAACAACGAGGAAGAGATTGCCAACGGCTGGTTCATCAAGGGCGATACCATCGAAGAACTGGCGGATAAGATCTTTGAGCAGCTGCCGGCGGAGGTCCTGCGTCCCTACGCCGCTACCACCTTCCAGGAGAACTTCAAAAAGACCATCGACAAGTGGAACGCTTCCTGCGAGAAGGGCGAAGACGAGCGTTACGAGCGTCCGGCCAACACCCTGACCCCCATCAAGGAGGGACCGTTCTACGCGCTGGAAATCGGTATCCAGATGTATAATACCCAGGGCGGTCCGGAGCGCAACGAAAAGGGCGAGGTCATCGACCTGGACGGCAATCCCATCCCGCATCTGTACAGCGCTGGCGAGCTGGGCGCCATCTGGTCCGACGCGTACAACGGCGGCGGCAACCTGGGCGAATGCACGGCCTTCGGCCGGATCGCCGGCGAGAATGCCGCTGAACCCAAGAACGACTGATCCCCGGAACCACAGCAGACCATAAGTCTGCGTAAAAGATCTATGGGGGCTGTTGCAGAAGATACACTGTAACAGCCCCTTTGTTTAAAAGGAGCGGACGATCATGAAAAAGCAGCTGCAGCTGAGCATTAACCTGCCTTTTGCATACTATACGGAATTGGATTCCGCGACCGGAGCGCCCCTCTTCAGGTATCCTTCTCCCGGCATGATCCGCCAGTATGCGGATGCTCTGTGTGCCGAAATGGATCTCTGGAAAGACTGCAGCGAGGTGGAGATCAGTTCCATCCGGTTCGAAGGCGGGTATATCCACCTGTTGAAGGAAGAACAGCTCAGCCAGCTGCTTGACAAAATCCAGGCGATATTTTCCCTGAGCGGGGATTGTGAATGGATCGCTTTGACCTGCCCGGGCAGATATCTGACGGGGATTGCCCCTCTCCTTGCTGCCCGGCGGTTTAAAATCCTGCTGGATATCCCGACTTTTATCAAAGAGGAAGCGGATAGCCATATGCTGCCCTTCGGGCCTGAATTTGCCCGGGGCGAGCTGGCAGATTTTCCCGCAGCCGGAATCCGGATGCTCCGCGAAGTGGACGGCCGGACGTCTGAACAGGTGGAAATGATCCGCATAAAGCTCTCAGAAATACGGCCGGCGCGTGTGGAAATGGTGGCCCTCAACGGGCGGAATGAAGAAACTCTTGCGGGCTGCGGTTTGCAGGAATATCTTCTGCAGACGGGTTACCGCCGCGTCTGTGTCAATGAGTATGCCCTGCCCGAGGGGGAATTCCGCCACCGGCATGACATTCCTTCCCTGTCTGAATACATCGGCCTGGGGCTCGGAGCGGTTTCTGCATATGACAGTTATCTGTCTAGGAACGTGGGCGATTTCAAGGCTTATGTGGCAGCTTCTGGCAATCCGGCCATGCTGTACAAAGAAGTGAAAAAACAGCCGGCGGATTTGTAAAAGCGGTCCTTTTCAGCTTCCTGAAAATCCGGAAAATCCTGATGCTGCTGGGATTTTGATCGGAATTGATTTCTTTTGCCGGACGTGGTATAATGATCATGGTATTTTCCGGGAAACCGGGAAATATGATCAACTGCGGAAAGGCAAATGATTAAAATGAAAAAGATAAAGATAAACTGGAAAGCCGGGGCGGCTCTTCTGATCACCTGCGTGGTAAGCGCGGCGCCATTGTGCGCCGCGGCCGCCAACAGGGTGATCTCGCTGACCGCCGGCGTTTTTTTCCTGCTGGCGCAGGACATGGTGGAGCTGCCGGCCGGCAGCGGGGAGGAGGCATCCGTCCGGACGGCGGAGGTTTCCGTGGACCTGCTGCGCCTGTGTTCGGAGAGCAGCTTCGGCGGAAAGGACCAGGAGGACGTTGAGCAACTGGCCCGGGTTGCCCTGGACGGTATGACGCCCACCGAACGCACCATGTTCATGAACACCTTTGAGGACAGGATCGTCCCCTTTTGCGACGGCCTGTTCGCCGGGGACGAAACCTGCCTGAACCTGCTGGAGGACGCAGGCTTCACGGCGGACCCTGCCTGGACGGAAGAAACCGAAACAGAGAGCGGAGACCAGGAACGCTGGGAGATCCTCAAGGAAGCAGTTCTTTCCCTGGCCGATTGACAAACGGCAGGCCGGATTTTATAATGGAACGACGCGGGAAGAGACGTGAGTGAAATGGCGTCTTCCGCTGATAGTAAGGAGGAAGATGCTATGCTGACGCAGGCTCCCCGGGG
>CAMNFR010000102.1 GCA_946537305.1 uncultured Lachnospiraceae bacterium
GTCATCAGGTCTTCTTTGGTGACGGTGGAGAAGGCGGCCAGGCGGTCGGCCTGTCTGGCCAGGGCCCGCTCAAAGAGGTTGCGCACCCCGCGGGCGTTGCCGAAGCCGTCCACGTCCTTGGAATCGTTCTCGATGCGTCTGCGCAGGGTTTCCTTCGCTTCGTCGTCGGCCAGGGTGTAGCCGCTCTTTTCACAGCGCATGTTGAAAATGCCGAGCATCTCGTCGACGGTATAGTCCGGGAACTCCATGAAACGGTTGAAACGGGATTTGAGGCCCGGGTTGGAGTTGACGAAGCGCTTCATGAGCTCAGTATAGCCGGCCACGATGACGATCAGGTCGTCCCGCTCGTCTTCCATGTACTTAAGCAATGTGTCGACCGCTTCCTGACCAAAGTCGTTCTCCCCGCCCCGGTTGGTCAGGGCGTAGGCTTCGTCCACGAAAAGCACGCCGCCCTTGGCCTTCTCGATCACTTCCCTGGTCTTGATGGCGGTCTGGCCGACATAGCCGGCCACCAGGCCGCTGCGGTCTGTCTCCACCAGATGGCCTTTGGAAAGGATCCCCAGGCTCCGGTACACCCGGCTCATAAAACGGGCGATCATCGTTTTGCCGGTGCCGGGGTTCCCGGAAAACACCATGTGCAGGGAAAGGTCCGGCGTCGGCAGGCCCTCTTCCTTGCGCTTCTGCATGATGGTCACGTAGTTGATCAGACTGTCCACCTCGGCCTTGATGGTATCAAGGCCGATATATCCGTGAAGCTCCGCCTTGAGATCCTCGATCTTTTCAGGCGGCTGCGGCGTTTCTTCCGCCTTTTCCGGCTGGGTCTGCTGCTCCGCCTTCGGGATCTGGCTGTTCAGCACCGGAGTTTCCGGCAGCGGAACCTCGGGGAGGGCCCCGGTGCCCTTCTGGTTTTTCCGCTCCAGCTCCCTCGTCATCTTTTCCAGGGAATCGGCGCTCTCCTGCACCAGGCGCATCAGCTCGTCCGTACTCTGTTCCAGGCTGAAAAAGGGATTGCCCGAAGGGGCCTTGCCGCCAATGTCCCCGCTTCCTTCCGTCTGAGGCGGTACGCCGAGGCTCAGCTTCGGGGCCGGACCCCAGAGGTCTTCTCCCGTCTGCTGGAGCTTCGTTTTCGCCCGGTTGTTGATGATCATATTCTGTAAAGCAATGATTTCTTCCCTTCTGTCCATACAGGTTCCTCCCGGTTGATTCAAGTAAATTTATTATATCCGATTTTTTCCTTTGTGGCAATTATTATTTCATCTTATGGCCATGGGACTGGAGGATAAAAAATTGACAGAAAAAATGTAGAGGAAATACAAAAAAAGTAGACGAATGTGGTTCAGGATGTTATAATATAAGGGGATGAATGTATAAAAAAACAGGACATTCCCAAGATACGATTCAGCCGGACCTCCGACAGGCCGGCCTCAGGAGTATGTGCATGGAAAAGGCGGAAACTCGGATCGACCTGCTGAAGTTGATCCGATATTTGATAAAGAGAGCGTGGATCATGATCATCTGCGCCATGATTGGGTTCGGTGCGTTTTATATGTATACGGTCAGCATGAAAACGGATACATATACGGCGTACGGCACGATGTATGTCTATAACGGCAACCCCAATCTGATCAATTACCAGTACACCAGTTCCAACGACCTGAATTCAGCCGTTCAGCTGCTGGATACGTACATGGTCGTGGTCAAGAGCGCCAAGGTCATGGATGTGGTGGCGGACCGGCTGGCCCCCCAGTATCCCGGAATCACTCCGGAGTTTATCTCCAGCACCCTGTCCATGGGCTCCGTTTCCGGAACGGGCGTCCTGCGGGTCAACTGTACGACGACGAACGCCCAGATGTCCTCGGACATCTGCAACGCCGTTTTGGATACGGCCCCCCAGGAGATCATCCGGGTGGTGAATGCTGGTAATATCGAGATCATCGACTACGCTTTTCCGCCGCTGATGCCCGACAGCCGGCGTCCGGTCCGGAAAGGGATCTATGGTGCGATTGCTGGGATTGCGCTGTCCGGCGCGCTGCTCCTGTTCCTGTTCCTGATGAATCACCGGATCTCCAGCGTCAAGGACCTGACGGACAATTTCACCCAGCCGGTGCTGGCGTCCATCCGCCGCAGCAGAACGGACAGCAAGGATCCGGGGACCTTTCTGATTTCCGACAGCGCTCGCATGGAGGTGCTGGACCGGTACGCCAAGCTCCGGATGAACCTGCTGTATTCCCTGGCTGCCAGGGACAAGCGGGCGGTGGTCATTACCAGCGCCATCGCCGGCGAAGGCAAGTCCACCGTGGCGGCGAACCTGGCCATCTCCTGCGCGATGGGCGGGAAGCGTGTGCTGCTGGTGGACGGCGATATGCGCCGCGCGTGCCAGCAGGAAATCTTTAAGTATGCAAAGGACCAGCCCGGCCTGTCCGAAGCCCTGATTGGGGACTGCGAATGGCGCAAAGCCCTGGTTCAGACCGAGTGGGAAAGGCTGATGGTCCTCCCTGCCGGCAAACTCCCGCCCAACCCGGCGGAGCTTCTGAGCATCCATCAGATGAGCACCCTGCTGGAGGCCATGCAGGAAGAGTTTGATCTGGTGCTGCTGGATATGCCGCCGATCAACATCGTTCCCGATCCGCTGTCCGTTTCCGCGCAGGTCGCCGGCTGCCTGCTGGTGACCCGGCAGGAGTTTTCGGATGTACAGGACATCCAAAAAGCGCTGTCCGCCGCGAAGATGACCGGCATGGATGTGCTGGGCTTCGTGTTCTACGGCGAAAGGCTGAATGAGGACAGCCTGTACAGCCGGAAGAATTACAGCGAGTATTATCACAAATACGATTACCGGAGTAGTGCCAAAGATGGTCAAAAAGCTGAGCTGGCAAAGAAAGGGTAACGGGTGTAATTGATGAAGTTAAAGATTCTGACGAAGCTGCCCTTGCTTCTGATTCTTCTTTTCCTTCTTTCCGCTTCCGCCGGCGCGGCAGGGGAGCAATCGATTCCTCTTCCGGTCATGACGGAAACGGACTGCGAGTGGGACGAAGCGGGCAACCTGGTTCGTGAGACAGCGCATACCCTGGACGGGAAGCCAGCGCTGAACAGCCGAGGCTTCTACCGGGCGGAGTACATGTGGGACGTCCACAGCAATCTGCTTTCGGAAGTCTACTATGGCCTGGACGGAAATTTTATCGATACGGACACTGGGTACGCCTGGGCAAGATATACCTATTACAGGGACCGGACAGGACGTTATCAGGTACAGACGGAGGACCGGTACGCGGCCGACGGCAGCAGGGCTTCTATTCCAGGCAGTTACAGTTACCGCCGGGATACTTGGCAGGGCCAGGAGCTTCTTGCCACGGAGTATTTTGACGCTTCCGGCCGTCTGACCAGGCCGACCGGCGGCTTCGCGCAGATTCTTTATGATTATGAACAGAACGATGATACCCTTACGGTCACCAAGCGGTATCTGGACGCCGAAGGCAAGCTGCTGACCGGTCCGGAAGGCGGAGCGATCATTGTAACGGTTTATACAGCCAGAGGATATGTGACGCATGATGTTCCGCTGGAATACCTGGCGCTGGATATGATGCTGCCTGAAGATGGGCAAGATAATACCTCTTATGATCTGCTGATACTGGACAGGAAAATTTTTTCTGCTGACGGCAGTCCCGTTCTGGGCGCTTCCCGCTGGCATCATCAGGTGAACCAGTATGATGATTCGGCGAATCTGCTGCGGACCGATTATTACGGTACTGATGAGGAACCCATTCTCTGCTCGGATGGCTATGCGACGGTCACGCATGTATATGATGAGAAGAACCGGTTGACGGAAACAGCTTTTTGGGGCATTGATGGGAACCTGATCAAGGTACTGAACGGATATGCCAAGGTAACCAGAGATTATTATCCGGATGACAACCTTTTTCATGAAATCTATTACGGAGCGGACGACCACCGGACCATGACCACCTATGGGTATTCGATGGCGGAATATGAGTATAAAGGGCCGGATTATGATCTAAGGATTACCTATTATGACACAGTGGATCAGTACACCATGTGTCTGAACGGCTATGCGCGGATCGAATATCTGTTCTATCACGGGAATGTGGGCGAAAAGGAAAACAATGAAAAATGGAGGCTGTTTACAGAACGGCACCGCCAGGAAAAATATTTTGGTACAGATCTGGAGCTGATTCAGGTAAAAGCCGGATATTCCGGTTATGTCAATACTTTTACTGCATTTGGACAGATTGCAACTACTACATTCATGGACTCAGAGTGGAAGCCTGTCCGGGATGATGAGAGCCAATATGCGGAGATTCGTTACCGCTATGAAGGAGAGGATCCTAACGAACCGCCTGCGTATGAGGCTTATTATGATCAATTCGGCAAGCCCTGCCAAAGCACGTACGGTTGCTATGCCAGGGCGATGACCTACGGGGGCCCGCATCACCATCTGCTGTATAGTGAAGAATTTCTGGATGTGGACGGCGGCCCCGCAACCTCTATTGAAACCGGCGCACATCTTGCTGTATACAGCTATAACGGCAGTGAACAGACCTCCGCCCGTTATTATGATATAGCTGGCAATCCCTTTACCAGCTATTACGGTTACGCGACCCTGCTTCGCGAGTATAACAAGGCAGGAAGACTTCTTTGGGAAGCTACCCTGGATGAAAAAGGCCATCTGAC
>CAMNFR010000103.1 GCA_946537305.1 uncultured Lachnospiraceae bacterium
AAGCCGGAGCCGATGTCCGCGTTGCCCTTCTTGGTGAGCGGCTGATACTGATGATACGCGGAACCGTCTTCGAATTGGGTGGAGGCAATATCTATGATGCGCTGTCTGGCGCGCTCCGGCACCAGATGCACAAAGCCCAGAAGATCCTGGCAGGAGTCGCGGAAGCCCATGCCGCGGCCGATGCCGGACTCAAAATAGGAGGCCGACCGGGACATATTGAAGGTTACCATGCACTGGTACTGATGCCAGATGTTGACCATGCGGTTGACACGGTCATCCGAAGTTTCCACGGTAAAGTGGGAGAGCAGCTCGCTCCAGTAATCGTTCAGGGCCGTGAAGGCGCGGTCCACGTCCGCCTCTGTCTGATAGCGGGCAAGCATGGCCTTCGCCGACGCTTTGTTAATGACGCCCGGGGAGGTGAATTTTGCTTCCTCCGGATTTTCGCAGTAGCCGAGCACGAAGATGAAAGTATGGGATTCCCCGGGAGCCAGGGCGAGCCCGATCTCGTGGGCGGCGATGGGGGACCACCCGCTGGCCATGGAGTTCGTGCAGTGCCCGGCAAATACGGCGTCCGGATGACCGCTGCCGTTGTAGGCGCCTAGGAAGTCGTCCCGGCTGGTATCAAAGCCATCCACCGGCGTGTTGACCGCATAGACAGCATAATGATTGCGGCGCTCCCGGTATTCTGTTTTGTGATAGATGGCGGAACCTTCCACCTCTACTTCGCCGGTGCTCAGGTTTCGCTGGAAGTTGGTCATATCATCCATGGCATTCCACAGACACCATTCCACATAAGAGAAGATGGTCAGTACACGCGGCGCGTCGGACTGATTGGTCAGTGTCAGCTGCTGCACCTCGCATGTGTCATCCATGGGAACAAAAGAAAGCAGAGAGGCCTGAATCTGATCTTTGACAGAGGTGATACGGGTGTAGCCCATACCATGCCGGCATTCGTAGGAATCAAGTTCTGTCTTGACCGGCTGCCAGCCGGGATTCCACACGGTATCCCCGTCTTTTATGTAAAAGAATTTCCCGTTGGTATCCGCCGGG
This sequence comes from uncultured Lachnospiraceae bacterium, assembly GCA_946537305.1. GTDB lineage: Bacteria > Bacillota > Clostridia > Lachnospirales > Lachnospiraceae > UBA3305. Next base: position 1,051 of record CAMNFR010000103.1, read on the forward strand.
ACATCGTTGTAGCGATAGCGGGTCAGGCGCAGCAGCTTGGCATCCTTGTAAAAGGAATAGCCGCCGCAGGTATTGGACATCAGGGAAAAGAAATCCTGGCTGCCCAGGTAGTTGATCCAGGGGAGGGGCGTTCTGGGCGTGGTGATGACATATTCTCGATGAGCATCATCAAAATAACCGTATTTCATGAGGGCCTCCTGTATTATCAGTAAATGCGCAGAAAAATAGCGAAAACGTTTAAGTTCGAGCTGAAAAAAATTACTGAGTATATTATAAATGTATAACATCAAGAATGCAAGGGAAAAATCATAAATAGAAGAAGCTGTTCTAAAAAGTAATGTATCAAAAACAAACGGAAAATCATTCAAAGAATACTTGCATGTTGACAAAAAATGCGGTATAGTGTTAATGCGAAAACGTTTAAGACTTTTGAATCTAATAACGAGGAAATGCAGCATGATTTCGATGAAAGATATAGCGAAACGCTGCGGCGTTTCCGTGGCAACCGTCAGCAAAGCGCTGAACGGCCACACAGATATCAGCGACGAGACAAAGCGTATGGTCAGGGAGATGTGCCGGGAAATGGGATATCTTCCTAATTCGTCTGCCAGGGCACTGAAGACCAAGAGAACCTATAACCTGGGAGTTCTTTTCATAGATGAGGCGCAGAACGGACTGACGCACGATTACTTTGCACGTGTGCTGGATGCCTTTAAGGTAGAGGCGGAATCAAAGGGATATGATATCACTTTTATCAACAGTTCACGGACCAACCGCACCATGACCTATCTGGAGCACAGCTGCTACCGCGGTGTGGACGGCGTGGTGATCGCCTGCGTAAACTTTGAGTCGCAGGAGGTGCAGGATCTGGTGCGAAGCTCCCTTCCGGTGGTTACGATCGACCACAGCTTTGACAGCAAGCCCTGCGTGATGTCCGATAATATCGAGGGTATGCGGACGCTGGTCAGCTATATTCTGTCGCAGGGACACCGGCGGGTTGCCTATATCAACGGCGGTGACGGTTCCAGCGTGACGAGGAACCGTATCGGAAGCTTCCACCGAACCATGGCGGAACACGGGATCGAGGTGCCGGACGCCTATATGCGACAGGGTATCTACAGGGATCCGGACAGCTGCTACCGGCGGACAGAGGAACTGCTGGACATGGAGGAACCGCCCACCTGTATCATATATCCGGATGATCTGGCGGCGATCGGGGGCATTAATGCCATCAAGGATCGGGGGCTCAGTATCCCGGATGACGTATCCATTGCAGGGTATGACGGCCTGAATATTGCAAAAATGCTTTCTCCCAAGTTTACCACCATTGAGCAGGACGCCAGGACCATAGGAAGACTGGCGGCGGAAAAGCTGATCGGCATGATCGAACGACCGAAATCCACAGTGGTAGAACGAACCGTGGTACAGGGAAAGCTGCTGCCGGGCGATTCTGTTAAAAATATTCTGCCGGGAGAAAGGGAATAAATCATCTTTATGCTTTTGGGAAATCCGGAGATATGATCTCCGCCATAGAAGGGAAGGGAAAGGCTTCGGCCTTTCTCTTTTCTTTTAGAAGGTACTTGACAAACCTGAATAAATTGCGTACAATCTAATTACAAATAAACACAACAGGAGGTTTCTCATGAACGTATATGATTTTACCGTACAGGCAATGGATGGCAGCGAGGTCTCTCTGGCAGATTATAAAGGCAAGGTTCTTCTGATCGTGAATACCGCTACGGGATGCGGCTTTACCCCGCAGTATTCTGACCTGCAGGATCTGTATGACGCGCATGAGGCGGATGGTCTGGAGATCCTGGATTTCCCCTGCAATCAGTTCGCGGATCAGGCACCCGGAACAGATGAAGAGATCCACACCTTCTGCACTGGCCGTTTTGGCATCACCTTTCCGCAGTTCGCTAAGATCGATGTAAACGGTGAGAACGCGATTCCGCTGTATCAGTGGCTGACTTCCACCACCTCCTTTGAAGGCTTTGACGGCCCCATGGGACTGATGCTGGGCGGTGTGGTCAAGAAATTCGACAAGGACTATAAGAATAACGGAAATATCAAGTGGAACTTCACCAAATTCCTGGTGGACCGGGAAGGCAATGTCGTGGCCCGTTTTGAGCCGACCAAGGATATGAAGAAGGTAAAGGCAGAGGTAGAAAAGCTTCTGTAATAGAATAGCAGTATAATCACATGACAATAGTTGACAAAAAAGTATCAATATGGTAAGGTATCGGAAACACCTGAGGAGAAGCGCGCAGGCGCTGACAGCAAGGTGCGGCAGATATTTTTACCGGATCCGCGACGCAGTACAGGAGTATGGATCGTCCTGCTGCGCGGCGGAGATATGTTGACGAATGCAAAGCCGCCCCTGAGTGCTCTCAGGGGTGGTTTTTTTTGAAGGCGCAGCTTTTAACGAAGCGGCCGGCCGGCAGTGATCTGCCGCTACATTCGACGGAGGAGAGGTGATCTATGGAAACCAGAGTGGCTGTTATGAGCATTATCGTGGGCAGTAAAGGGGATGTGGAAAATCTGAACCGCCTGCTGCATGAGTATGCGGATTATATTATCGGGCGGATGGGCATCCCTTACCGGAAACGAGGGATCAACATCATCAGTGTGGTGCTGGACGCCCCGCAGGATAAGACCGCGGCCCTGGCCGGCAGAATAGGGGCGCTGGCGGATGTCAGTGTGAAGACCGCCTATTCCCATGTGCAGGGATAACACATAAAAATAAACAGGACGGCCGCACGAACGGTCGGTCCGGGAAGGAAGAAAGATGTATAAATATGACCCGAAATCTCTGATCGCGGATGAGTTCATCAACGATGAGGAGATTAAAGCAACCCTTGCCTATGCAGAGGAGAATAAGAATAATTTTGAACTGATCGATGCCATTCTGGAGAAGGCCCGCCCGGGCAATCTGCAGGCGTCGGAGCACGGGACCGCGCTTACCCACCGGGAGGCCTCCGTGCTGCTGGCCTGTGAAGATCCGGAGCGCATTCAGCGCATGTTCGAGATCGCGGGGGAGATCAAGCAGGCCTACTACGGGAACCGCATTGTGCTGTTCGCGCCGCTGTATCTGTCCAACTACTGCGTGAACGGATGTCTTTACTGCCCGTACCATGCAAAGAATAAGACCATCCCCCGGAAGAAGCTGACCCAGGAAGAGGTGCGGCAGGAGGTCATGGCCCTCCAGGATATGGGACACAAGCGGCTGGCTATTGAGGCCGGGGAGGACCCGGTCAACATCCCGCTGGAGTACATCCTGGACTGCATTAAGACCATTTACAGCGTGCATCACAAGAACGGCGACATCCGCCGGGTAAACGTGAATATCGCCGCGACCACAGTGGAAAACTACCGCCGCCTGCATGACGCCGGCATTGGCACATATATCCTGTTCCAGGAGACCTATCATAAGGAAAGCTATCTGCACCTGCATCCCACGGGGCCGAAGCATAACTACAATTACCACACAGAGGCTATGGACCGCGCCATGGAGGGCGGCATCGACGATGTAGGCCTGGGCGTCCTGTTCGGCCTGGAGCTGTACAAGTATGAATTTGCCGGCCTGATCATGCACGCGGA
>CAMNFR010000104.1 GCA_946537305.1 uncultured Lachnospiraceae bacterium
TGGGCCAGACCGGTATTCTTCGCCAGCGGAAAGGAAGCCACGGCCAGACCGGACAAGGTGCGGCTTAAACAGAATCCCAGCAGCACGGGAATCCAGGGAAGCTCGGGCAACGATGTCCAAAGTGCGAACATCAGAACAAAATAAGCGCACAGACGTATCACCGCGAAGGATCCCACATGCGGATCCTTCAGGATTTCCTGTCTGCGGGCTGGCTCCGCGTGGCTGGCCCTGGCGTCACAGGTATCAGCAAAGCCATCCAGATGAATGCCCCCGGTGATCCACACCGGAATCAGGCACAGCAGTGCGCCGCGCAGTATTGCGGGGACCGCCAGAACGGCGCAGGTCTTCCACACGGCGGCGCAGGCCAGTCCGACCACGACGCCGATCAGAGGAAAAGCGCACAGCGCATAACGCATGTTATCCCGGTTCCACTCCACCTGCGGCATCGGGATGGCGGAAAACATGGTAAAGGCAACCGCCATTGTTTCTAATATAATCATACAGTTCCCTTCTTTCAGCGGGAGACGGAATATTTACAGCGCAATACAGATGCTGGCCTACCTGCTATCGTTTACTTCAGAACGTTCGGAAGCCCGCAGACGACCTCGACCACCCGGTCAGCTTCTGCTGCCAGCTTACGGTTGAGCTGCGCCAGATCACGCATATAAGCCAACGTTTCCGGATCATATCTGTCGCCGCCGGAAAACACCTCGTTGGTGACGATGGTCAGATGGCGGCTGTGCGCTGACAGATACCGGATCCCACGGAGGATCCTGTCTGCTGCCACAGAAGCGAGGCTCTTCTCCAATCGATCCGCAACCAGCTCTTCCGAATGGTTCTCCGCAGCAGGCTCCCACTCTCTGTACCTCTCATTCGCCAGCAGATTTCCCAGATCCTCCAGAAGAGCATTCGCATCCTCCGGAATCTCCCCGGGAAAATCCAGGCTCATCAGATCGTACGGACGCTCGACCGTCACAAAGCCCCTCCCGGCGCGGGCGGCCCGGTGTTTTTCGACGCGTCTGCGGCATTCCTCGTCCCAGATCTCCATTGTCGCCAGATAAATCCGGATCCCGGAAAGCCCCGTTACCAACTGCTCCGCGTATTCACTTTTCCCGCTGGCGCTCCCGCCGGTCACAAGTGTAAACATCTATTCTCCTTACTGCAGCGTATATTATTGCGGCGTATAGGCTGGAATGCCCAGATGTCCGAAGGTATGTCCGCTGGAATAGACCGCCAGCGCCTGGTCCAGAAGGCTTAGCATCATTACGGCGCCGCTTCCCTCTCCCAGGTGCAGATCCGCCTGTATACAGGGGGAAAGCCCCAGCGCGTCCAGCAGCAGGTCCGCCGCCGGCTCCCGGGAGATGTGCGAAGCTATCAGGGCATCCCGCACCGCCGGACACATCCGCACGGCACAGAGCGCCGCCGCGTTGGTGATCGCGCCATCTAAAATTACAGGAATCCGGTAAAGGGCGGCACCCAGACAGACCCCGCACAGGGCTGCCAGATCCAGGCCGCCTACTTTCTGCAATATGTCGATGGGATCGTTCGAGTCCGGCTGGTTAATTGCAAGCGCCTCCCGGATGACCGCAATCTTTCTCTTCAGACCTTCTTCGGAGAGGCCGGCACCATAACCGGCGATCTCCTCCGGCGGCCGGGATAACAGCGCACAGGTGACGGCAGCCGTGGTCGTGGTGTTTCCGATTCCCATTTCTCCCAGAAGCAGGATGTCAGAAGGAACGACCTCCCCGTCCGGAAACTCTTTAAGCCCAAGTCCTTCGTCATAGATTGCACCGGCAAAGCCCCCAGCGATCCGTACGCCAGCAAGGATCGCTGTCTCACACTCCGCGCGGGTCATGGCCGGTCCGGCGGAGATATCCGCTGTTTCCCGGCGCACCTTTCGCGGCAGCACGCCGGCCGGCGTGTCCTCCCGCATACCGATATCCACCGGCAGTACAGCACAGGCCGCAGCCCGCGCCATATAATTCACCGTGCTTGTCCCCTCTCCCAGGGCAGCCGCCACCGCTGTGGTCGCCGTGTGATCCGTCTGACTGACGCCCCGCCTGACCACGCCGTTATCCGCACAGAAGACCACCAGATCCCGTCTGTGCAGAAGTACATCCGGGTCTCCGGTCAGCGCGGCGATCTTTGTGACCGCATCCTCCAGCCGCCCCAGGCTCCCCAGAGGCTTTGCCAGACTGTCCCAATGTCCGCGCGCCGCCTTCTCAGCCGACCGGTCCGCCGGTCTTATATAAGAAAGAATACTTTCTATGGTCATATAATTCTACTCCCTTACCTGTCGTCCGCGGCATCGTCTTCAACACTCCCTCGCCTGTCGTCCGTGGCGTCGTCTTCAAGATTCGTTCGCGAGTCTTGTGTGCCGTGTGAGGGCTGCGGCAGCCGCGAACCGTTCCGCCATGGGCAGCGCACCGCCCCAGTGCAGATGCGGGAAGGCAGCATAAAGTGTCTCTGAAATGTGCCCACATTGCCAGTGACGCCCATCTCTTTTGACGGCTTTTATTCCCTCACCGCAGTCCGTGCTGTCCCAGTAATGAAATTCGTGCGCCGGAATCTCTTCCCCTGCCCGGAAAAGCATAGAATCCGAGGCTGCCCGAAGTGTCAGATAGCCGAACCGCTGCAGCCGGCCGGTCCCAAAACCGCTGCCGGGAAGCGCCCCCGCCATGGGCCACGCTCTGCCGGAATCATCCCGCACGGCCTCCTGCAGATACAGAAAACCGCCGCATTCCGCCACGGTGGGCATACCGCCGTCCACGGCCCGCCGGATACTTTCCCGCATAGATTCGTTCTGTGACAGCTCCTTCAGATACAGCTCCGGATAGCCGCCGCCCAGATACAGACCATCCGCAGCAGGAAGAGCCTCATCCGCCATCGGACTGAAGAAAATGAGCTCCGCGCCGGCGCGCCGCAGGGCATCCAGATTGTCCTCGTAGTAGAAGCAAAACGCAGGATCCCTGGCCACCGCGATGCGGCAGCGAGGGCCGGCAGCCTGTTTCGCCGAAGGAGCTCCTGGTGCTAAGGACAGCCTCTGTGTCTTTAGCAAGTCCGCTGATTGTGACAGATCCGTCCGCATTTCCACCCCAGCGCTGTTATCTTCCCTTGCGATCTCCCATATGGAAGAAAGATCCGCGTACTTCTCCAGGTTCTCTGCGATTACATCCACCCGGCCCAAAAGATCTTCCACCTCCGCCGCAGTCACCAGACCAAGATGCCTGGATTCCAGCGCCGCCTCTTCCAGGGGCGGCAGCGCCCCCAGCACCGGAAGCCCGGTCTCACGCTCCAGAACATTTTTCAGATGGGCTGCAAGCCCGGGGCGGCAGTCTGTAAGCAGCAGACCCGCAATCCGGCCAGGCTGCCGAAATTCCATCAGGCCTTTCACCTGCGCCGCCAGTGTTATGCTCTGCCCCTTCGGGCGCAGCACCAGGATCACCGGTGTATCTGTGACGGCGGATATCTCCCAGGCGCTGGCTTCCGTGGTGCCGCCAAGGCCGTCATAAAAGCCCATGGCCCCCTCCAGAATCGCCAGATCCGGCGCGCCATAACCTGCATCTGTCCAAACAACCTGTCCTGTCGCATTGTAGCCAGCGCTGCCTGAATAATCCTGCCCTGCCGCACCGAACAATGTCCTGCGCACCCCATCTTCGCCCTGCAGAAAGAGGTCAAGATTCCGGCTGGGAATCCCTAACACCCGCGTGTGGAACATGGGATCGATATAATCCGGGCCGCACTTAAAGCCCGCCACCGAAAGACCGCGGCGCGCGAATGCCCGCATCAGGCCGCAGGTAATCACCGTTTTCCCGCTGCCGCTGGCCATGGCTGATATCATAAAGCGTCTCATACGTCATTCTCCCACTTTGCGGTCAAATCTCACTCTGCGGCCAAATCTTGCTCTGTCGCTGAGATCAGGAAGACCGGGTTCAGCGCGGTCAGCAGATGCAGGCCGCCGGCCTTATGCGTACGGCTTACGGCAATCTGTGTCACCGATACCTCCCAGCCCAGCTGCTGCATCGCCTCCACCGCCGTCTGCAGTGTTTCCAGCGCAATAGCAGACACCAGAACGCGCGCAAGCGGATTGGCTTCCAGGATCACTGCCAGGATCTCCCGCAGATTTCCACCGCTTCCGCCCACGAACACTACATCCGGACGGGGAAGGTCCTTCAGTGCCTCCGGTGCCGCCCCCTCCACCACGTGAAGGTTCCACGCGCAGAACTTTTCCCGGTTCCGGCGGATCAGCGATAGCGCCTCCGCCTTCCGTTCCACCGCCCACACAGAACGGGCTTGCAGCGCCAGCTCCACGCTTACACTGCCCGTGCCGGCGCCGATGTCCCAGCATACGTCCTGCGGAGCCGGCGCAAGCTTTGCCAGCGCCGCCGCCCGCACCTCCTGCTTGGTCATCGGGACCTTTTCCCGCAGGAAGCTCTCATCCGGGATGCCCGGCGTGCGCGCAGGCAGCCGCGGCGCCGCCTCCGCCAGCAGAACATTGAGGGGAGCAAATTCACGCTCCGCACA
>CAMNFR010000105.1 GCA_946537305.1 uncultured Lachnospiraceae bacterium
TCGTTGACATCCACGGCCGCCGCCATCCGCCGCACCTCTTCCATGGGCGTGCGGGACGCGTATTCCAGGGATTCTTCCCAGGTAATAGCGCCCGGCATGCGGAATCCCACGGTAATAACATTGCGCAGGAACGGCAGTCTGCGGGCGTGCAGGGGCTTTCCGGGTTCCTTCTGTGCCAGCTCGGGGCAGAGCTCCTCCATGATTGCCTTATAGTTGGAATCGCGGTAGCCGTCGATCATCACCAGGGTATGGGTATCCGACTGACGAAGCAGATATTCCGCCTCATGGATCTTATAGGCGGTATTCATGGTCACCAGTACAGCGCCGATCTTGGTCGCAGCCCAGAACGTCAGGAACCACTGAGGCACATTCGTCGCCCAGATGGTCACCTTGGAGCCGGCGCGAACGCCCAGGGAGATCAGGGTGCGGGCAAATTCGTCCACATCATCCCGGAACTGACTGTAGGTACGGGTGTAGTCCAGCGTGGTATATTTAATAGCCAGCTGATCCGGGAATTCCTCCACCATGGTGTCCAGCACCTGCGGGAAGGTCTTGTCGATCAGATCGCCCTTCTTCCACACATAGCGGCCCTTGTGACGGTTGCTCCAGTACAGATGACGCTGGCCGCGCTTGGTATTTTCATAGCGGCGCATCATGCCTTCATAATGCGTCAGGATGATCTCCGGATCCGCGATCTCCGGCGCCCAGTCAGGATCCCACTCCAGAGACACGAACCCATCGTAGTTAACGGAGCGCAGCGCATTCATCAGATCCTGAATGGGCAGCTGACCTTCACCGATCAGTTCCGGCTGCACCTCATCGCCCGCACGGCGGAAATCATGAATATGTACATGCTTTACATAGGCGCCCAGATTCGTGATGGTAGTCTCCGCATCCTCCCGCGCTTCCACTACGGTGGTATGCATATCCCACAGCGCACACAGACGATCATCCGCAAAACGGTTCAGGAAATCCCGCAGCCTGTCCGTAGCCGCAAAAGCACCGGCGGTCTCCACTACCAGCGTCACCGGCTGGCAGCCCACTACCGGCAACAGCTGCTGCATGGCGGACACACAGGCTTCCATATCCTGCTGTTCTGTGTGAAGTGCAATATTCAGGATCCCAAGGTTCACTGCAGTCTGCACGCACTGCTCAAGCTCTGCGGCAAAAGCCGTATCTGTAAAGTCCCGTACGGTCTCCACACAGGGGAGTGCCAGACCCGAAAGTGCCAGGTCCCGTCTGGCCGCGGCAGAGCGCTCCGGATTGGTCACACTGCCTTTGCCGGAAAAAGTCTCCCCGGTAATATCAAACAATTCTATACCCGACATATGTGTGGCCTCAGCGACCGCACAGAAATCCGTCCAGGTGTAATCCGTCCAGTTACGGATGGAAAATGAGAGTTTCAACGCTGTCCCCTCCTTTACGCTTCTTCGTAAATGATCTTATTCAGGGCACTGATATAGGCACGGATGGATGCGCCGATGATATCTGTGGAAATGCCGTTGCCGGAATAGACTCTTCCGCCGGCGCGCAGCTTCACCAGTGCGCTGCCCATGGCATCCCGTCCCTCTGTCACGGTCTGGATCTGGAAATCATCCAGTTCATAGTGATGGCCGATGATCTGCTCGATCGCCTGGAAGGCTGCATCGATGGGGCCGTCGCCCATGCCCAGTCCGCGGATGGATGTTCCATCCTTTTCCAACAGAATATTCGCGGTGGCCGTGATCACGTTGCCGCTGTTGATAACATAATTGAGCAGACGATAGGTGGAAGGAACCTGCATTGCAGCGGTAGCTACGATCGCATCCAGCTCGCGGGTGCCCACGAACTGCTTTTTACCGGCCACACGCATGAACGCCTCGTAGACCCTGGCATTATCTTCTTCTGTCAGATCATAGCCCAGCTGATGCACCACACCGATGACATCCGCAATGCTGTCATTGCTGTCCAGACATACATTCGCAATATCGCCAAGTCCGACGTTGGAGAAGCGATCCTCTTCCTCCGGCATGAGAAGCTTAGTCAACTGTCCCACGGCACGGGTCAGTTCCGTAGTGCGGACCTGTGTGGCAATGTCCAGATCCACGCCCTTGACCTGCACAAAGTGCGCCAGTTCTTCCAGCGTAGGGATCCCGGCAGGCACTGCTGTGCACTTTATGCCGGCCGCACCGTTCTGCACCGCGGCAGCGGCACAGGCCACAGCCATGTTCATCTCATCACTGATCTGCACATAAAGTTCGATCTTGTTAAGACCGGGTACATTTTCCTTTACGTCGGCTACAAAGCGGCCGAACTCATCCGGAAGCATGATACCGGCCGTATCACAGACGGTAATCTTATCCGCACCGGCATCTACGGCGGCATTCAGCACCTCATACAGGAACGGTGCCTCGGCCCGGGTGGCATCCAGTGCGGCAAATTCGACATGCTCGCAGTAGTAGCGGCACTCCGCCACCTGTTTCTTCACGGCTTCCAGCAGGGCCGGTGCCTTCATGCGGGCCGTATATTCCATCTGCAGCGGAGATACTGGCGCCAGCAGCAGAAGCTTAGGCTTTCTGGCGGTCTTAATGCTTTCCCAGGTCTCTTCTACATTTCCTTCGGAAATATCAATCGCGGCAGAGATCCGTGTGGAGACCATGGAGGCGATGGTCCGGTTGGCAAGCTGATCAGCTCTTCCGCCCTGGATGGGTGCCAGCTCGATGGTATCCGCTTTCAGTCGGTCCAGGCTGCGCGCCACCTCCAGCTTTTCCTTAAAGGAAAGAGCGCGCCCGCGGATCTGCTCCGCCTCACGAAGCGTCATGTCGATAAATTTAAGGGTCTTCATGGTCTTATGCTCCTTTTTTTGATTTTACTGCCGTGCATTTTCCGACAGATTCAGTGAATCGAGATAAAAAGAAAAAACCCAGAGACTCCCAAAAACGGGAATCTCTGGGACGAATTTTCTACACAAATTCGCGGTACCACCCAGTTTGCTGCATAAAGCAGCCGCTCAGTCAGTACTCTATCAAGTACCTGGTCTTGATAACGGGACCTTCCGTGTCTCCTTACACAGCATATGCCTTCCGGAGACCTGCTCGGGCATGAGACTGTTCCCCGTACTCTCACCGGCTCACACCAGCCGCCGGCTCTCTGAAGAGGTTGTCAGGTCACATAGTGCCTTCTTCGCATTTATGTATTATTATACAAGTCGGAACCGCAGTTCAAACTCACTTGGTATAAAATTTTACAAGAATCCTCTCATCTTGTCAACCATTTTTTTCATTCAGGTCCTTGATAATATTTATTCCTGAATACCAAGTGTCTCGCAGATTTCTTTTACCGCCGTACGGTAATCTATATCATGATGATAATCACCTTCATACACCAGACGGTCGCCCTGCTTGATCAGGATCGTATCCGGAATGCAGGAGGACCATCCCTCCAGCTTAAAGGTAAGACCATGTGCTTTCAACCATTGTTTCAAATCAAAAAAGTCCATTACAAGTTCCTGCTTTCTCATACTGCGGCCGTTTCACGCAGGGCTTCGGAAATCTCCTCCCCCATGCGCCGCATGGCCTCTATTTTATCTGAAAGACTGTCATTTTCAAAGCGCGCGGAGGGCCCGGACATGGAAGCCGCCGCCGCCAGCTCTCCGTTCTCATAGAACACGGGCACGGCCAGACCAAAAAGTCCTTCCTCCCGTTCTCCGTTGCTTAAAGCGTAACCCTGCAGGCGGACTCTTTCCAGCATTTCTGCGGAAAATTCCTGCGCAGGAAACAGTTTTCTGCGCTCTTCCTCCGGCATATATGCCAGGATGATCTTTCCTGCTGCGCCGCGCACCAGATCATGACGGCTTCCTACCTCCACGACCTGACGGAGCTCTCTGCGTGAATCCACGCTCTCTATACAAAGCTTTGTATTTCCCTGGGGCACGAACAGGCGAATATCTTCGTTAAAGCGCTCGTTCATGTCCCGCAGCAGCGGATAGGCCTTTCTGCGAAGATCCTCGTGGATTTCCCGCGGTATGCGGTCCGCCAGCCACTGGATTTTCCTTCCCAGCCGATAAGTCTTGTCTCTGGGATTCTTTTTGATAAAATCATGTTCCTGAAGCGCGGAAAGAATGCGGAGCACGGTGCTGCCGGAAAGACCTGTCATTTCGGAGATCTCCAGCAGGATCAATTCATCGTAATCTAAAAAGCATTCCAGAATATCCAGCGCTCGCTCAACGGAACGAGTGGGAGATGCCTGTTTTTCCATAGTATCCTCCACATTCACATAAGACCGCCCCCGGGAAGAAATGCTTCCGGGGGGCGATCCGGTTCATGATCATTCAAAAGATGATTCTTTATTTCATCTCGGCAACGATCTCGCCGATGGTCTTGAACATCTGCTCTACGGGAGCTTCTTCTACGCCAGCCCACAGCTCGATCTGACGGGCACCCTGGTAGATAACCATGCCAAGGCCGTTGATGATCTTGCAGCCCTTCTCCTCAGCATCCAGCAGGAACTGAGTCTTCAGGGG
>CAMNFR010000106.1 GCA_946537305.1 uncultured Lachnospiraceae bacterium
ATACAGAGATTCCGGAAGTAACCGTCCGTACCGATGTCCACATATAGCCCTACATTTCCTCTGGCAGAAGGGCCATGTTTTAATCCGTCAACACGCAGAACCTCTTTCCGGTCAACGTAAAAGACGGCACTGTCATCCCTGACTACAGCCATAAGATGGCTCCATTGGTTAAGAGCGATCGTATCCACAGCGTTTTCGTAGTCTGTGATTCCAAAATCACGGAAGTAAGAAAACGTATACCCCGGGAAAGAGAAATACTGGCAGCCATGGGCTTTCCTCACAGGATCATGACAGTCTTTCCCATTAGTAGGGCGGATATAAAACGATTCAAATTCCCGACCGTCTTCCGCTCCGCGGAAAGCGATTCCGATAAAGCCTCTGGCGTAATCCGGCGCATCCGGAAGAAGTGCTCCGCATACATCCACCTCAATTGTGCCATTGTGAAAAGAAAGGTCCTTTACGGCTGCATAGGTATTGATATCAGGCTCTTCCGTACCGTACTTCCAGACTCTGATCGTCTCAGAATCCTTAAATTCCATGGCCGTGTAGGGCATCAAATAAAAAGAGGCCGGCTCCTTGTATTTCATCTCAAATATCCTCCGGTGCTTCTACCATATTCTCACACCATGTTTTACAATTCTTCCCCGTTTGTCTCAATCACATGCTTGTACCAGTAGAAGGACTTTTTCTTCATGCGGTTAAGCGTGCCGTGCCCTTGGTCGTCCATATCGACGTAGATAAAGCCGTAACGCTTTTTCATTTCACCGGTGCCGGCCGAGACCAGGTCAATGCATCCCCAGGGCAGGTATCCCATGAGATCCACGCCATCGATCAGCACCGCATCTTTCATCGCCTGAATGTGCTGGCGGAAATAGTCAATGCGATAGTCGTCATTGATGGTTCCATCCGGTTCAATGGTATCCACTGCTCCGAATCCATTTTCTACTATGAACATGGGCAGGCGATAGCGGTCATAAATCTGGTTGAGGGAAATACGCAGACCAAGCGGATCTACCGCCCATCCCCATTCCGACTGTTTCAAATACGGATTCCGGTACGCCATGATCTGGTTTCCGCCGGTCATTTCCGCATTCTTATCCGTTGTGGAAACAGTGGACATATAGTAACTGAAGCCTATATAATCGACTGTTCCGTTTCTGAGAATCCCGGCATCCTCCGGCTCCATTTTCACATCAATTCCAAGTCGTTCGTACATCTTCAGCCGGTAATTCGGATACACTCCCCGGCACTGCACGTCCATGAAAAATTCTTTTTCGTGGTTGAAATCAATTGCCTCCCATACATCTTCCGGGCGGCAGCTCATAGGATAGCTCGGGATATACGAGACCATCATGCCGATCTTGAAGTCCGGATTGATCGAATGTCCGAGCTGCACAGCCTTGGCGCTTGCGACAAACAGGTGATGGTGCGCCTGCGCCTTAGTAGCCGGGTCGTTGTTGTGTATGCCGATCTGCGTCCAGCTTCTGAGGAAATTGATCTCATTGAAGGTCATCCAGTATTTTACTTTGTTCTTATAGCGCTCAAAGATCGTCTTACAGAAGAACACATAGAAATCGATCAGATCCCGACTTGCCCAGCCGTCATATTCATCCGCCAGGTACATCGGTGTGTCAAAGTGGTTAATCGTTACGACCGGCTCAATGCCATACTTCAGGCATTCATCAAACACGTTGTCATAGAACTGCAGACCTTCTTCGTTGACATCATACATTCCGTTCGGGCAAATTCTGGACCAGACGATCGACAGTCGGAAACACTTGAAGCCCATCTCGGCAAAGAGGGCAATATCCTCTTTGTAGTGATGATAGAAATCTGTAGCCACATGACTTGGATAGTAAAGATCCGGATCAATGTAACCGGTGGCTCCCTCCGGCAGCGCTTGTTCTTTGGTCACTTTTTTCAACTCACCTTCTGCGGTGCGAAAAGTGATCATTCTCGGCGAAGTGTGGCTGCCTCCCGTAATGGCGTCCAATGTGGACAGGCCCTTTCCGCCCGAGAGATAGCCCCCCTCATACTGATTGGCTGCCGTCGCGCCGCCCCACAAAAATCCGTCAGGTAATCTGTTATTCATAGTGCCTCCTATCTTTTGGCAAGCCTCACTGAATCTTAATGATCGCAGTTTCGTTATCAGCTGCCATGCCGGAGATTCCCTCAATCTTATTGTAATTGTCGAAATTAGTCACAAGCACCGGCGTAACGGTGGAATATTTCTTCGCAATGCTGTCTTTATCAAACTCGATGAGAAGCTGGCCCTTTTTGATGGGGTCGCCGTTCTTCACATGCGCGTCAAAATACTGTCCGTTCAGTTCCACGGTATCCAGGCCGATATGGATCAGCAGCTCCACACCCTCGCTGCTTGTGAGGCCAACGGCGTGCTTTGTGTCGAAGAGCATATCTACAGTACCATCAAACGGCGCATAGACTTTGCCTTCGGAGGGCTCAATGCCGACGCCCTGTCCCATTGCCCCTTCGCTGAAAGCAGCGTCGGGCACTTCGCTGAGAGGGATGACTTTTCCCTTAATCGGGGAAGCGATAGTGAGTTCACCATTGATCATAGCAGGAGCAGGCTGTGCATTGCCGGTATCGGTGCTCGCCTTCTCTGATGCAGAGACTTCTTCTGCGGGAATACCAAACAGGAAGGTCAGAACAGCAGCCAGTCCGAAAGCGATGAGAGCTCCAATGATAATGAACACAAAGCTGTCCGCTTCATAGGTGATGATCGTGAAAAGTCCGGGCGGCGCATATGCCATAGCACGTGCATGGAACAGGGACAGGAATGCGGCAGCGACTGCGGAGGAAGCCATACCAAAGGCAAAGGGCTTCTTGTACTTCAGGTTGACACCATACATGACTGGCTCCGTAATACCAAGCACCGCGGAGAGTGCTGCTGATCCGGCGACGGATTTCATCTGTTTGTCTTTCAGGCGAAGGAAAGCACCGAAGCCTGCACCGGCCTGGGAGAAGTTGGCAGTCAGAGCACTGACCAGCAAAGTCGAACCTCCGGTCTCTGCGATCTGCTGGATCTGAAGGGGAGCAAGCGCATAATGCATGCCCATCATTGTCAGCAGGGAGCGAGTTCCGCCAAGCAGCGCCGCAGCAATAACTCCGCCGACATTGTAGAACCAGTCGATAAACTTAGCGATGTATGTGCCCATGTAAGAGCCGATGGGCCCTAGAACGACCAGTTCCAGCGGTACCATGATGAACAGGACAATCATGGATGTAAGCAGTATCTTCAGGAAATCAGGAACCAGATTGTCGATCTTTTTGTAGATCAGACTCAGAACCCAGACGGAGAGTATGATCGGAATGACGGTTGATTTGTAATTCACGAACAGGATGGGAAGGCCAAGAAAACGCATTGTCGCAGGGCCGCCTTCTGCAACTGCCGCCGCACCGTTCATGATCGTGGGATACATGTACGCCGCTGCAAGTGCCAGCGCCAGGTATTCACTGACCTTAAATTTCCTTGCAGCGCTGACTGCCAGGAAGAAGGGGAAGAAATAGAAAATCAGATCACCGATCATGGACATGATAACGATGAAACTGCTGTCGCCGGGCATCAGATGAAGGTTCGTGATCAGAGACACGATTGCCTTAAACATACCACAGCCGATCAGAACCGGCAGTGTAGGCGCAAATATGCCGGAGATCGTCTCTATGACGGCACCGACCTTATTCTTGGAGGGCTCTTCAACAGACGCCCCGCCTTCCGTAATGTGGACCTGTGCGGAAACTTCATCAAAAATCGCGTTGACCTTTGCCCCGATGACAACCTGAAGCTGTCCGCTCTTTAACTGTGCGGTCAATACGCCTTCAAGGCCCTTGAGTGCCTCAATGTCTGCCTTGCTGTTATCCTTGAGGTTAAAGCGCAGGCGAGTAGCGCAGTGTGTCAGGACTGATATATTCTCTTCTCCCCCGACGAGCGCAATGATCTTGGATGCCAATTCTTTGTTCGTCATTTTTCCCCTTTCCTTTCTCTAAAATGCAGAACGATTACTGTTGTCTTTCTACTCTGAGAAAAGGGTAATCCCTGTGGTAACTACAGAGTCAATAAGGAAAAACATAAAAAATAAACGTCTGC
>CAMNFR010000107.1 GCA_946537305.1 uncultured Lachnospiraceae bacterium
TGCCCTCACAGCCTGCCCAGCTCCAGGAAAGGATGGCGTTGGTGCCGCGCCAGACGGATTTGCTCACGCGCACCCCGGGATGGTTCGCCGGGCGCACGGCAATGACCGGACTGCTTTCCAGCCCCCAGACTGTGGACGCGTATTTACAGCTGCCGTCCGGTATCCCGAGAATATCGATCACTCCCGCACCTGCCAGCACCCAGGGATATGGACGGTTAAACGGCATACCGCCGGTGTAGCTCCATGCGCCAATGCCTGCTTCGCCCAGATAGTCCCAGCTCGTCCACATGAAATCTCCGACAAGATAGGGAAACTTCTTTACCATCTGCCAGTTCTTCCAGATATCCTGCGGAAAGGTCTCACTGCCGAAGATCACGCGGTCCGGGTGGGCTTTGGCCTCCAGCGGATAGCGTCCCGAGGCGTAATTATATCCTGCGATATCAAGCGCGTCCAGAAACGGAGTGGTCAATGCGTCAACCCGCCTGGAATTGCCGCCCTTATTCATGCCGGTACCTACGAATGCCGCCATCATATTGAATGCAAGGGAAGCGTTCTGGTTTTCCTTCTCCTTTTTGGCCTTGCCGCCGGTCTTCTGTTCTCCATCCTGATAAATGCCTTTGCCTTTGGCAGCCTGCCCGATGATCATAAGATTTACGCCGCAGGTTACGGGACGTGACGGGTCGAGCCTGTGGCAGAGATCGATCATTTTCTGCCCGGTTTCAATGCCTTTTTGTTCAAACGGCTCCGCCACCTCGTTGCCGATGGAATACAGGATCACAGCCGGATGGTTGTAGTCCCGCTTCACCATAGCGGCAGTATCTTTCTCCCACCAGTCATTAAAGTCTACGCCGTAATCGTACGGATTTTTACGGTTGTACCACATGTCGAAGGTCTCGTCCATGACATACATGCCGAGCCTGTCGCATGCGTCAAGCAGAGCCTTGGAGGCGGGATTATGTGAAGATCGTATGGCATTGAAGCCGTTTTCTTTCAGAATCCGCACACGGCGCTCCTCACCTTCCGCATAGGTGGCCGCGCCGAGAATGCCGCTGTCGTGATGCACGCAGCCGCCGCGCAGCAGAGTTTCTTTGCCGTTGATAAAGAGCCCCTTGTTTGACCATGCGATCTGACGGATGCCAAAGGGTATTTCAACCGTGTCATCCTCTCCGGCGGATATCTTTGCGCTATAGAGGTTCGGCGCTTCAGCGCTCCACAGCCTTGCATCAGGAATGGTAAGCTCTATCCTCTTGCCTTCTCCGGTGATGCCGTTTACATCCGCTTTCACTTTTACCGGCGCTTCGATCCGGATGACTGCCGGGTCTGTGCTTACCGTACGGATCCTTATACACTCAGGGGACAGGCCGTCCCTTTTGCATACATACAGCCATACCGGGCGGTAGATGCCTGCACCGGAATACCAGCGTGAGTTGGGCATCCTCGAGTTGTCCGCCACCACCGTGATCGTGTTCTGCTCTCCGTACTTCAGTCCTTCCAGTTCCGCAAAAAAGCCCGTGTAGCCATAAGGATGAAACAGGATCTCCTTCCCGTTCAGGGAAACAGATGCGTTTTTATACACACCCTCGAATTCGATCAGTATCCTTTTCCCTTCCCACTGCGCCGGAGGAGTGAAGATTTTTTCGTAGGTATAAACACCGCCGGGGAAATAACCGTGTCCGCTTCCCCCCACATCCGCGCGGCGCTTTTCGGTTATCTGCGCATCATGCGGAAGCGTGACAGCCCGGCCGTTGCAAACCCAATCCTGATTAAAACATATCTTTTCCAAAACGTCCCTCCTCTAAGCCATAGGACCTGTATCAAGATAATTTACTGCAGTTCCTTACAAAACTGTGCTGCAAGATCTCCCAGCACCTTTAAACTGTTCTTGGGATATCGGGCCTGTGTACTCCTGTCTACCGCGATCAGTCCGAAGGTCTTATCAAAGCTGGCCTGCCATTCAAAGTTGTCCAGCAGCGACCAGTGGAAATACCCCGTGACCGGAACGCCCCGCTTTTTAGCGATCATCACGGAAGAAAGTGCTTCCTTTATGAACGCGCAACGTCTTTCATCATCCGACGTGGCAATGCCGTTCTCCGTAACGATCAGTTCGCCGGGGAAATGCCTGGCGACCCGCATCAGGACGCGGCCGATGGACCTCGGGTAATCTTCATAGCCCATCTGGGTCAGCGGCACATCCGCCGCCGGTTCCCGGGCGCTGTTCTCGTCCACGATCTTGCGGGAGTAGTTCTGTACTCCAAGAAAATCGTCCTCCCGGATATAAGGGAGATACCATCCGAAGTCCTCTCTCCACAATTTCGCCGCAGCATGCTTACCCTCTTTTGTGGGCTGGTAATCGAAGAGGGAGAGTGTCAGTCCGACTTTTGCTTCCGGCAAAACCTCTTTGATTGCTTTCTTTGCCGCCTTATGGGCTTCCATCACGAATCGTTCTGTTTTCTCGCTGCGGGGTTTCAGAAAAGAGTTGATCTTCAGCGGAGACGTATGGAACGCCCTGCTCTGCTCCAGCATCCCCAGCAGGATGCTTTTCATATCAAGACCGCTGTTTTGGCCCACCTGCACGCCGCCCTCGCCGCGCTTTCCGGCTCTCATCATATCCCGGATGACCTTGTGAAGCTGGATGCCCATGTTGGCCTCATTGATGGTGCAGATGTAGGGGAGCCGGTCCCCCAGCTGTTCCGCCACATAACGGGCATAGCGGGAAAAATAGCCTGCCACATCCCCGCTTCCCCAGCCGCCCTTTCGGATCAGCCAGGCCGGAGATGAAAAGTGCATCAGCGTTACCACCGGCGTAACGCCGTGCTCACGGCAGCAGTCCAAAACTCTGCGATAGTGAAGGATCTCGTCCGGATCAAACCTGCCCTCCTCCGGTTCGATCCGGGCCCACTCGATCCCGAACCGGTACGCATTGCAGCCGGCCTCCGCCAGCAGACGAATGTCCTCGTCATAGCGGTTGTAATGATCACATGCAAGACCGCTGGGTTCCGCAAAATCGGAATGTGCCACATGCTCCATGATCCAGTAATCGGATCGCCGGTTATTGCCCTCCACCTGATGCGCCGCCGTCGCCGCACCAATCAAAAAATCAGCCATGCTTTGCCTCCGTCAGTTTTTTTGCCATGCGATAGAGCCGTGTGGAATTTTCCGTCCCTTTTCAGCAGTACCGTACATTCCGCCGCCAGATGACGGACGATTTCCACATGCTCTGTCTCATATTGGTTCCGTTTCATTTACTTCAACCCCTGTTCCTTTTCCAGTTCCGGAAGCATATGATCAACCTTATAGAACATCATCATGATGGCGATTGCCGCAAATATAACCACCGGTACACCGCCCATCAGCACCCGGATCATCAGCTTTGCGGACTCCGGCTGCACGGAAAGGGCCCCGTCATAACCGCCTGCATCCAGAAGGATACCCAGCAGCGCGATTCCGAAAGCTCCGCCAACCTTACCGAGAAAGCCCTTGATGGCGCCTATAGTTCCATCCATTCGCTTGCCGCTGATATGGGCGTTGTAAGTTCCGCAGTCCAGCATCATCAGGTCGGTCATATATGTGATCGGCAGAGACGCTATGCCGGTAAAGACAAAACCAATCAGCACTGTAGGATAGCTGGAATAGCAGAAAAACCAAAGCAGGCCTGCGATAATGTAAGCAATACAGCCCACCTGTACCAGCATTCCCTTGGTCATCCTCCTCATAAGTACCGGAAATACAGCAAGGAGAGGAAGAGCGACGATCGCGATGGCGGATGCTGAACTCATCAGCTTGATATCCCCCATCACATGGGTGAAGAAATACGTGTTAATTCCCATTCCGGTTACCAGCATATAGCCGAAATACATGAGTCCGACCATCCAGACATAAGGAT
>CAMNFR010000108.1 GCA_946537305.1 uncultured Lachnospiraceae bacterium
ATCGTTGTAGTTCACGAAATCCTGAACCTCTTCATAGATCATAGCTGCTTTGCCTTCCTGCACCATGGACTGGGACATTTCCCAGGTGGCGGAGTTGGCATCCTGATTGAAGTAGCCCTTGTCATACAGCTCTTTGACCAGATCCATGGCCTGTGCATAGCCGGGATCGGTGAAGTTGGGATCTTCCAGGCTGTAGTTCTTCTCGATGACATCCTTCGGCACGCATTTGCCGTTCAGGCTGGTCAGATAATGGCAGACAACCCAGGGATACTGGTTGCCCATGGCAATGGGGGTATAACCGGCCGCTTTGATCTTTTCGCAGTCTTCCAGCAGTTCGGCCCAGGTGGTAGGAACTTCGGTGATACCGCTGGCTTCAAATACAGCCTTGTTGTAGATCATCTCCTTGGAGGAATAATCCCACGGCACGCACCAGTAGGAGCCGTTCTTGTTGCAGGCTTCCAGCATGACCGGGTTGAAGTTATCCTTCCAGGCGGAATCCTCTTCCAGATAGCTGGTGATATCCAGCGTATTGCCGGTATCCACATACTGGGTGATACGCTCACCGCTCCAGGTGAAGTAGATGTCGGGGGCGTCCGCGCTGCCCAGCAGCACACGGGTCTTATCCTTGATCTCTTCGTCGCCGTAGGCGGTCATCTCGATCTTAATATTGGGGTTCGCCTCTTCGAAGCTCGCCACGACGTCATTCCAGAATACCATTCTCTTCTCTTCCGGGAATTTGTGGACAAACTTGATGGTGACCTGGTCACCGGAGGCCTCTGCGGGTGCTGCAGCTTCCGCCGCTGTCTCGCCGCCCTCAGCCGCCGCTGTGGTCTCCGGGGCACTTCCGCCGGAGCTTCCGCAGGCAGCCAGCATGCTGGCGCAGAGCAGTAACACAAGACCGATCGCTGTTTTTCTGTGCTTTCTCATGTTGGTTCCTCCTATCCTTTCTGATGACTTTTACAGACGTATTAACACGTCATGTCGTCTTGTGAAGACATCATAACACGTCTCATAACATGTGTCAAGTTATTTTTTAATAATTTTACAAGTCTTTTCACCGGTCACAAGATGGCTGTCGTAAATTTCGCCATTTTTTTCACAGTTCCACTCATTTCGTTTGACAAATTGTTCTCAACATGTTATATTATGTATTATAATACGTATTAATACTACGCATGACATCTTATATTTGTAGACGAGCGTCCATTCACTTTAAGGTGTCCTGCCCTTCAGACAGGAGGACAACATTATGTTGGAAGCTGAAAGTGCTGTAACCTTATATCAGCAGATCGCAGACGACATTCTGGAAAAAATTAAATCCGGAGAATATGCGGAAGGGCAGATGCTGCCCAGCGAGGCCAAGTTCTGTGAGATCTACGGCGTCAGCCGGGTAACCGTGCGCAGCGCCATCTCCGATCTGGTAGACCGGGAACTGGTCGTCCGGCGCCATGGAAAGGGCACCTTTGTTGCCAAGAAAAAAATCGACTCCAACCTCTTCCATTTTGAGGGCTTCACCACAGCCTGCAAACGCAACCATGTGAGCACCCATACCCGTATCCTGAGGGCAGAACGCGTACCGGCCACGCCCTATGATATCCGGGAGCTCAAGCTGCAGCCTGGGGCGGATGTCATCCTCCTCTCCCGTCTGAGGATCGCCAACGGCATTCCGGTGATCATCGAGCACGTACGGCTCAGCGCAGAGAAGTATGGATTCCTGTTGGACATCGACATGGAAGATAAATCTCTCTATGCCGTACTGGGAGAACACACCGGCAGCAATCCGGAGGACTACTGCAACGTCACCATCACCCTGGAGGTCGGCGCCGCCACCCCGGAGGAAGCCAAACTGCTGGAAATTGAGACCGGCATGCCTCTCTTCATATTAAAAGAGACCATCACCTCCCAGGAGACCGGACTCCCCGTCCACTGGACCAAGCAGGTCATGTCCGGCAATTACTTCAAATACACCATCACCAGTTCCAACAACACCTTGGGAATCAACCTGAAGAAATAGGAGACAGGGGACGGACCTATGTCTCCCCGCCACGGGGAGACATAGGTCCGTCCCCTGTCTCCTACAGAACTTTTTTCAGAATTTCGATCATTTCGTCTACGTGCGCCTCGGTGATGACCAGCGGCGGCACAAAGCGGAGGATATGGGTTCCGGCGTTGATCAGAATCAGGCCGGCCTCCTGCGCTTTCTTTATGATATCTCCCACCGGCACGGAGAACTCCAGGCCCTGCATCAGGCCGATGCCGCGGTGGTCGACAATGATATCATGCTCTTCCTTCAGCTCCTCCAGCTTTTCGTAGAGATAGGCTCCCACACGCTGAACACTGTCCGTGACCTGCAGCCGTTCGAACTCCTGCAGCACCGCGTCCGCCGCCGCGCACACCAGCGGGTTTCCGCCGTAGGTGCTGCCGTGATCACCGGGCTTTAAGGCCGCCGCCTTATCGGTGGTCAGGAAGGCACCCACCGGCAGGCCGCAGCCAAGCGCCTTGGCCACGGTCATGATGTCCGGCCGCACGCCGTAGCGCTGGCAGGCAAACATCACGCCGGTACGTCCCATACCGCACTGGATCTCATCGCAGATCAAGAGAATATCCTTTTCATCGCAAAGCGCACGGATACCGGTCAGGAATTCCTCCGTGGCGGGATAGATGCCGCCCTCGCCCTGCACCGGCTCCAGAATGATGGCACAGGTATTTTCGTTCACCAGCGCCTTTACGCTGTCCAGATCATTAAAATCCGCAAAATGAATGCCGGAAATCAGCGGCTTGAACGGGTCCTGGTAGTGCGCGTTGCCCGTCAGGGAAAGCGCCCCCAGGCTGCGCCCATGGAAGCTGTGCTTCATGGCGATGATCTCGTGTCCCGTGCGGCCGTCCCGGTCGTAGGCATAACGCAGCGCCGTCTTCATGGCGCCTTCGATGGCCTCCGTACCGCTGTTGCAGAAAAAGACCTTGTCCATGCCGGAAACTTCGCACAGACCCTTCGCTGCCTTCACCGCCGGCTCATTATAAAAATAGTTGGAAGTGTGAACGATCTTGTCCACCTGATTCTTTACCGCCTGGTTCACGGCTTCATTCCCGTAACCCAGGGCAAAGACCGCAATGCCGGCGCAGAAATCCAGGTATTTCTTCCCCTCGCTGTCGTACAGATAGGCGCCCTCGCCCCTGTCCATCACGATGGGGTAACGATTATAGGTGTGCAGAAGATATTCTTCCCCTGTGTTCATGATATCCTGTGTATTCATATTTTTTCCTCTCTGATTCGATATCTGTCCCATCAATCCTTCATCAGCATGCTGCCCACACCTTCGTCAGTGAAGATTTCCAGCAGCAGGCTGTGGAGCACACGGCCGTCCAGGATATGTACGCGGTTGACGCCGTTTTCCATGGCCTGAATGCAGTTGGTCAGCTTGGGCAGCATGCCGCCCGTCAGGCCGCCGCTCGCGATCAGTTCCTTCGCCTCCGAAATGCTGATGCGCCGGATGAGGGAAGACTTGTCCGAGAAATCCCGGTACAGTCCTTCGGTATCCGTAAGGAAAGCCAGCTTCTCTGCCTTCACCGCAGAGGCGATGGCGCAGGCCGCGTCATCCGCGTTGATGTTGTACGTATTAAAATCCTTATCATAACCGATGGGGCAGACGATCGGCAGGAAATCCTTTTCCAGCAGATCCATGATGATCTTGGGATTGACCTCCTGAATTTCGCCCACAAAACCAATGTCCTCGCCGTCGGAGTAACGCTTGGTCACCTTCAGCAGGCCGCCGTCCTTGCCGCTGATGCCGGCTGCATACACGCCCAGCGACTCCACCAGCTGCACCAGGCTCTTGTTCACCCGGTTCAGCACCATCTC
>CAMNFR010000109.1 GCA_946537305.1 uncultured Lachnospiraceae bacterium
TCTTTCTCGTTCATGGACTCCGGATCCTTCTCCAGACCGCGTCCCTTCTTCGGCTTTTCGACCTCCGCGCTGATGCTGATCAGATCGCGCACCGCTTTCTTGATGCTCTGCGGCGTGATGCCGTGCGCCTCGTTATAGGCCTGCTGTATGCTGCGGCGTCGATTGGTCTCGTCGATGGCCCGCTGCATGGAATCTGTCATCATATCCGCGTACATGATCACGTGGCCGTCTACGTTTCTGGCCGCGCGGCCCACCGTCTGGATCAGCGAGGTCTCCGAACGCAGGAAGCCTTCTTTATCGGCGTCCAGGATCGCCACCAGCGTGATCTCCGGAATATCCAGGCCCTCGCGCAGCAGATTGATGCCCACCAGCACATCGAACACATTCATGCGCATGTCCCGGATGATCTCAATGCGCTCCAGCGTATCGATATCTGAGTGCAGGTACCGCACGCGGATACCCACCTCCCGCATGTAATCCGTCAGGTCCTCCGCCATGCGCTTGGTCAGCGTGGTGATCATCACCTTGTGGCCCGCGGCGGTCTCCTTGTTTACCTCGGAGACAAGGTCATCGATCTGCCCTGCCACCGGCCGCACATCAATCTTAGGATCCAGCAGTCCGGTAGGACGGATGATCTGCTCCGTCCGCAGCGCCTCATGCTCTTTCTCATAATCGCCGGGCGTGGCGGACACGAACATCACCTGGTTCAGCTTGGACTCCCACTCCGCGAAGTTCAGCGGCCGGTTATCCAGCGCCGAGGGCAGACGGAAGCCGTAGTCTACCAGCACCCGCTTTCTTGCCTGGTCCCCGTTGTACATGCCGCGCACCTGCGGCACCGTCATGTGGGACTCATCGATGATCAGCAGAAAGTCCTTCGGGAAATAATCCATCAGCGTGTGCGGCGTGGCACCGGCCGGAAGTCCGGCCAGATGACGCGAATAGTTCTCGATGCCGGAGCAGAAGCCTGTCTCCCGCATCATCTCCACGTCGAAATTGGTGCGTTCCGCGATGCGCTGCGCCTCGATCAGCTTATCGTTCGCGCGGAAATACTTCACCCGTTCCTCCAGCTCCGCCTCGATATCCTTCGTGGCCTGCGCCATGCGCTCCGCCGAGACCACATAGTGGGACGCCGGGAAGATGGCCACATGATTCAGACGGGCCTTGATCTCTCCGGTCAGCGTGTCGATCTGTGTAATGCGGTCGATCTCATCCCCGAAGAATTCAATGCGGATGGCCTCATCCTCCGTCCGGGATGTGATCAGTTCGATCACATCGCCCCGCACGCGGAAGGTCCCGCGGTGAAAATCCATGTCATTGCGCTCGTACTGGATCTCGATCAGCTTTTTGACGATCTCGTCCCGGTCCCGGATCATGCCCGGCCGCAGCGAAATGACCATGTTCTGATAATCAATGGGGCTGCCCAGGCCATAGATGCAGGAAACAGACGCCACAATGACCACATCCCGCCGCTCGGAAAGTGCGGCCGTAGCAGAGTGACGCAGACGGTCGATCTCGTCATTGATGGCGGAGTCCTTGGCAATATAGGTATCCGTGGAGGGAACATAAGCCTCCGGCTGATAATAATCATAGTAGGAAACAAAGTATTCCACCGCGTTGTTGGGGAAGAATTCCTTGAATTCACTGTACAGCTGGGCCGCCAGCGTTTTGTTGTGGGCCAGCACCAGGGTGGGACGGTTCAGCTTCTGTATGACATTGGCCATGGTGAAGGTCTTTCCCGATCCCGTGACGCCAAGCAGCGTCTGGGCACGGTTTCCCTTCCGGAAGCCATCCACCAGGGCCTCGATGGCCTGCGGCTGATCCCCGGTCGGCGCATATTCCGATACCAGTTCAAAATGATCCATACCTGTAAATATTCCTTTCATGCGCAAGCGGCCCCATCCTCCGGAGGAGGACAGGGTCTTACTCTCAGGGGTCAGTCGCTGACGTCGGTATCCATGGTAACATGAATATCGTACTCCGGGTAGGCCTCCCGGATCTCCCGTACGATCTCCTTATGCAGGGCGTTCCGGTCTTCCGCGGCAAAATCCAGGATCACGTCAAAGGTGATCTTTTTCGTTTCTTTGTTCAAATAAAATCCATGCGTCTGCAGCACATACGGGTGCGCTTCCACCCGCTCCAGAATATCTCTGCGGATCGCAGCCGCCTCTTCATCCGTCGTGTTGTAGGAATATACGCCCACAGCGGTCAGCGCCACGTGCAATTCGTGGAACACGCGGTGCTGGATCCTTCTGGTCAACTCATCCAGCTGACTGACGGTCATCGTGTCCGGCACCTCCACGTGAACGGAGCCGATCAGCAGCTCCGGGCCGTAGCTATGCAGGATCAGATCGTACGCGCCGCGCACCTCCGGCTCCTCACAGACAAGCTTCTTAATACTCTGAGTCAGCTCGCTTTCCATGCGCTGCCCCAGGATCTGGCTGACGGCATCTGAAAGCATTTCGTAACCGGATTTAATGATGATCACGGAAATAATAGCACCCAGCCAGGACTCCAGGCGAATACCGGAAATCAGATAGATGCCGGCCGCCACCAGGGTAGAGGCAGAGATGACTGCGTCAAAGGTAGCATCCGCGCCGGAAGCCACCAGAGAATCGGAATTCACCTTCTCACCGGTACTCTTCACGTAACGCCCCAGGATCAGCTTGACCACCACCGCGGCCGCCACGATCAGCAATGTAACCGGCGCGTAATCCGGCGTCTCCGGTGCCAGAATCTTCTTTACAGATTCCACCAGGGAGGTGATACCGGCGTAGAGAACGATGACGGAAATAATGGTAGCGGAAAGATATTCGATACGCCCGTGGCCGAACGGATGCTTTTTATCCGGCGCCTTGCCGGCCAGCTTGGCCCCCACAATGGTAATCACGGAGGAGAGCGCGTCCGACAGGTTGTTGACAGCGTCCAGAACAATAGCAATGGAATGGGACGCCAGACCCACCACCGCCTTAAAGCCCGCCAGCACCAGGTTGGCAATAATTCCTATAATACTGGTGCGTATAATGATCTTATCTCTGCTGACTGTTTGATTCATAATGTGTTCCTTCCTCTCACATAGTGACAGTGCATACAGTATAGCATAGGAACACATGTTTGGCAACGAATTTTCTTCCGAAAAATGGTTGACAAACCTCTGCAGATACGTTAGAATACTTTTTGCGCTTGTGAATACAGGCTCTATATTTTTTGCGGGTGTAATTCAATGGTAGAATACCAGCCTTCCAAGCTGGGTACGTGGGTCCGATTCCCATCACCCGCTTCTGGCATGTCCGGGATAGCCTGGGAGATGTCAGCGATGACGCAGCTTCGGCTGCAGGTGCCCGCTTTCAGTGGGCCGCGCATCATGGTGGGATTGGCGCAGTTGGTTAGCGCGCCAGATTGTGGCTCTGGAGGCCGTGGGTTCGAGTCCCACATTCCACCCTATTGGGCTATCGCCAAGCGGTAAGGCACAGGACTTTGACTCCTGCATTCGCTGGTTCGAATCCAGTTAGCCCAGCTTGGTGAGTTCACCGCGGGAGATTAGCTCAGTCGGTAGAGCACTTGACTTTTAATCAAGTTGTCGGGGGTTCGAATCCCCCATCTCTCACTTTTGGAAGTCTCGGAAGTAAGTTCCGGGATTTTTTGTTTGTCTGAAAAACAAAAGAAGTAACCGCTCCCAGGCCGGGCTCGGTTACTTCTTTTTATAACACACAGTCAAGGCTGACCGTCTATCGGCGGCA
>CAMNFR010000110.1 GCA_946537305.1 uncultured Lachnospiraceae bacterium
ATCTTACCGTGGAGGCCAACAAGTGGTGGGGTGTCAAGTATCTGGACGACTCCGCTTATGTTCCCGGCGACCCTGTCACTGTTCAGGATGGCGCTGCCTTTGCCGCCGCTCCCGCCCAGGTAGATTTTGAATCGATGGGCTTCGACTTTACGGATGTCTGGAAGTGGAACGCTGCGGGATATCCGGAACTTAAGAATGTTGGCGCCAGCATAAAGTAGGATGAAAAAACTCTTACTGGCAATAATCATCGCGGCAGTAGCCGCATGCTCCGATGCCTTTGCGCGGAGGGATTTCCTCCGCGTAGAGGGCACCAGGGTGGTGAATGCGTCCGGTGAGGAATTCCGCATCCGCGGTACCAATCTCGGCTGCTGGCTCAACCCGGAAGGGTATATGTTCCACTTCCCCTCACAGGCAAGCTCCGCCTCGAGAATCGACGAGGGGCTGCGCCAACTGGCCGGGCCGGAATATATGCGCCGCTTCTGGCAGGAGTATGTGGATGGTTTCATCACAGAGAAGGATATCCAGTTTCTGGCATCATCCGGTGTCAATACCCTCAGGCTCCCTCTCCACTGGAAAATGTTTACGGATGAGCAGTATCTTTGTTTTGGTCCCGCCTCCGATGGATTCGCCCTGTTGGATAAGGTCGTCGGCTGGTGCCGCAATGCCGGAATCCGCCTCATCCTCGACATGCATTGCTGCCCCGGGGGACAGACTGGAGACAACATAGACGATTCCGAGGGTTACCCCTGGCTGTTCCGGGATTCCGCCTCGCAGGACCTCCTGACTGAAATCTGGGTCAGCATCGCCCGCCGCTATCGCAAAGAAACGGTAATACTGGGATATGATTTTATGAACGAACCGGTCGCTCATTACTTTGCCGACAAAGAAGATATGTATGTCCTCTGCACGGAATTGTATCAGCGTCTCTGCCGGGAAGTTTCCAAAGTTGACAAGAATCATATCCTGATCATCGGCGGAGTGAACTGGAATGGGAAATTCACTCCCTTCGAAGGTGTAGACTTCGGAGAGAATGTAATGTTCCAGTGCCATATCTACAAATGCCCGCCGTCGACGGGCTCGATCCGTCCTTTCCTCCGCTTCCGCGAAACATCAGGCAAGCCTATGTATATGGGGGAGACAGGAGAAAATACCGATCAGTGGATAGAAGATTTCAGGAAGACACTTGACTCGGTCGAAATGGGATGGACGTTCTGGACCTATAAAAAGCTTGACAATCCACGTGGCTTCATCAGCATACCCCGCCCGGAAGGATGGGACAAGATATGCGGATTCCTGTCCGCAGACCGTTCCTCCTATGCGGCCATTCGCGACGCGCGGGAGGCGGCGGGAGACCTTCGCCCGGTTTTGGATGGTTTTCTTGAGAATCTTCCTTTTGAAAAGTGTGTAGTTAATTATTCTTATATTAGAGCACTTGACTTCAAACCCTGATTAATGAATAAGATTCGTTTTTACCTTTTTGCCGCCTTTGTTCTTGCCTCAAGCTGCACGGGCGGCAAAACCGTGTCTTCCCAGGCGGGGGATACGGAATGCTCCCTTATCGCCAACATTCAGTCCCGTAATCTCACATCCCTGGACGGTGAATGGAATTACATAGTAGATGTCTATGAAACCGGTTACCGCGACTACAGGCGGAATCCGCAGCCCGTAGAAAATACCTTTTTCCGCGACAAAGGCTACTACTCCAGCAAAGAGGAACTCATAGAATATGACTTCGATGCGGCGCCTACGCTCTCTGTGCCCGGGGACTGGAATACACAGAAAAAGGAACTGTACTATTATGAGGGAGGCGTTTGGTATAGGAAGAAATTCCACGCAGAGCCACTCCCCGGGAAGCGTTACTTCATTTATTTCGGCGCGGCATGCTACGAAAGCACGGCCGGACTCAACGGCGAGATCCTCGGGAGTCACACCGGGGGATATACCCCTTTCAATTATGAGGTGACGGGGAAACTGAAAGAGGATAATTCGCTTGTGGTCCTTGTCGACAATACCCGTCGTTTCGAGAATGTCCCCACGGTCAATTTCGACTGGTGGAACTATGGCGGCATCACAAGAAGCGTTTATTTGGTGGAGACCCCGGAAACATTCATCCGAGACTACAGCATAGGCCTCAAGAAAGATGATTCTTCCCGAATTGCCGGGTGGGTGCGTCTGGACGGGCCGGAAGCAATCCAGAAGGTGAATGTTGCCATCCCCGGCCTCAACGTTGATATCTGCGTCACAACCGATGCGGCAGGGTATGCTTCCTTCGAAATCCCCGCTTCGCCGGATCTCTGGTGCCCTGAAACCCCCACGCTCTATGCTGTGTCGTTGTCTTCCGAAACCGACAAGGTGGAAGACCGAATAGGTTTCCGTACAATCGAAACCAAAGGAACGGAGATTCTCCTGAATGGCAGACCGGTGATGCTCAGAGGGATAAGTATACACGAGGAAAAGCCTTTCAATGCCGGAGGCCGGGCATTCTCTCGCGAGGACGCGCTGGTAACCCTTGGGTGGGCAAAGGAAATGAACTGCAATTTCGTGAGGCTTGCCCATTATCCGCATAGCGAAGAGACCGTGCGAGCTGCAGAAGAAATGGGGCTGATGGTATGGTCTGAGATTCCGGTGTACTGGACTATTGATTGGAACAATCCGGCCACATATGCAAATGCGAGAAAACAGCTCATAGAGAACATAACTCGCGACAAGAACCGGGCGAATATCATCATCTGGTCTGTGGCAAACGAAACCCCGGTTGAGGCGGCCGGCCGCTATGAGTTTCTGTCCGGTCTTATCGGCACGGCAAGAGAGATGGATGGAACGCGCCTGGTTAGCGCTGCCATGGAAAAAGAGGAGAAGGAAGGAGGGATAATGACAGTCAATGATCCTGATCTTTCGCGCCTGACGGACCTCATCAGCTTCAACGAATACGTTGGTTGGTACGATGGTGATTCAGACAAGTGCACCAGGGTAAAATGGGTTTTCGATATTCAAAAACCGGTTTTTATCTCCGAGTTTGGTGGCGGCGCGCTTGCCGGCCTTCACGGTAGCGCCCGTGAACGCTTCACCGAAGAGTATATGGAGGATCTCTATCGCAAAAACATAGAGATGCTGTCTGCCATCCCCGGCTTTGCCGGATGCTCCCCCTGGATACTCAAAGATTTCCGCAGCCCTCGCAGAATGCTTACCGGCATACAGGATGATTACAATCGAAAAGGCCTGATTTCGGAATACGGTCAGAAGAAAAATGCTTTCTTTGTAATGCAGGATTGGTATAAGGCGTTATCTCAACAATAATTGCTACATTTGCAGCCACATTTGTCGAGACACTGAAATGAAAGCATCCAAACGATCGACCATAGAGGCGATTATATTCCTGGCAGTCCTGATTGCCGTTTTCTGGGCCCTTGGTTCCCGCATGGGCGGAGGCAACATGCTCAAAACCATGATGAATACGGCGCACGACCTGCTTCTGAATACCGTGTTCTACCTGATGGGCATCACGGTGCTCACCGGAGCCCTGTCCAAATTGATGGCGGAATTCGGGGTGGTCACGCTGCTGGAGAAATTCCTCCGGCCGCTGATGAAGCCCCTTTTCCATCTTCCCGGAGTGGCTGCCCTGGGTGCAGTGATGACTTTCCTGTCGGACAACCCCGCCATCATCGCCCTCAGCAAGGACCGTTCGTTTGCATCCTACTTCAAGAAGTATCAGCTGATAT
>CAMNFR010000111.1 GCA_946537305.1 uncultured Lachnospiraceae bacterium
CTCCTGATCGATATGGGCGATGCGTCCGTAGGGGATCCGCTGATCGATCTGCTGGGCAGCTATCAGATCATGAAGCTGGCCGCATCCCGCAAGGGCGGTGCGGAGCGCTATATCGGTGCATCCCGCGAGACCATGGCCAGATTCTGGGATGTATTTATCCGCAGGTATAGCGGCATCACGGACGAGGCAGCCATCACGCAGCTGGAACAGAAACTGAAATACTACGCGCTGATCCGCTCCATGGCCGGGATCACTTTCTCGGAACTCATCCCCGAGGAAGCCCGCCCCAGCCTTGTAAAACAAGTAACGGAAGCATTTTTGGGTCAATAGGGGGGAGATACTATGACTGTCGGAACAGGGAGCATTGTGCTGATGCTTTGCGCAGCTTTTTATGCGCTGCTTTGTGTGTTCAGCATTGTGACGGGATTGATCTATATGAGCGGGAAGAGGGAGCTGAATCCGCTGGAGCTTTCGGATAATTTTATGAAGAAGCTTTCAGATCCGGAAAAGCGGGCGGCTTTCGCGAAGAAGATGGGAGCCGTGACCTTCGTTGTGGGTATTGTTCAGGGGATCACTTCCTTCGCGATTTTCCGGAGAAGCAGCCGGGTCCTGTACTGGGTCGCTCTGGGATTTACCGTGTTCTCTATCGGTTCGGTGGTCGTGAAATTAAAGGGGAAGATCAACACCTTCCCGCTTATGAAGTTCTTTGCATATGTATCAATTTTGATTGCTCTGCTGGTAAAAAAATGGTGAGGTAAGGTGGACCAGGGGACGGTGGCGTGGCCCATTGACACTGTTGGATCTACAGAAAATATGGTATATTTATAATATCACGTGAGGAAGGGAGAATATGTATTATGGTTGGCAACTGTCCGGTCTGCGGAGCACCCTGGAATGGGAGAAAATGTGAGTACTGCGGCTATGAGACCCTGTACGAGGCGACACGGAATACACATGAAGAGACTGGAACCCAGCCGTCACGTTATGCGTATGAGAATAACGGGACGCAGCAGTCCAGATATGCCTATGACGCGCCTGAGTCGCGGCAGTCGAAATATGGCTACGACCAGCCCGGTACGCGGCAGTCAGGCTATGGCTATGATCAGCAGGCGAGAGGTCCGGTCGGATATCAGCATGCGGACGATATATACTACGGACAGAACGTCAGCCCCAAGAGCCGTACAGCAACGCTCGTCCTCTGTATTGTCCTGGGGATCTTTGGCGGACATCGGTTCTATGCCGGGAAGATCGGAACCGGCATCCTTTACCTGTTAACATACGGTCTGTTCGGCATTGGCTGGCTCTGGGATCTGATTCGCATCGCGATGGGGACTTTCACAGATAAAAATGGCCTGAAAATATGCCGGTAAGTGGGTCAGTTCTACCGATAGTAGAGTGTCTTCGTTTGCATCGCCCCTCGTCACCGTGATACAGTATAGTTGTCCGAAGGGACAGCAAATCAATCACGGGGAGGCGGTATGATGAGAAAGAATACGACGCGTTGGATTTGTGTGAATGCGATGGGCATTGCGCTGTTCGTGGTGCTGGCGCTCTGCGTTCAGATGCCGGTGTTCGAAAACTACTATCTGTGCCTGGGATATGCGGTGCTGGTGGTCTGGGCCGGTTTCTTCGGCAGTGTGTCCGGGGCGCTGACGGGCAGCCTTGGCGTAGTGCTCTACTGCCTGGTGACCGGCGGTCTGCGCGGCATGCCCGGCTGGGCGGCGGGGAATCTGCTGATTGGCCTGGTGCTCGGGAGGACTATGCGAAGGCTGGACGCGCCGAATGTGCCGCTGAGGGATTACATCCTCTGGATGCTGGAAGTGATGGCAGTGACCGCCATTGCCATGCTGGGCGTGAAATCGCTGACGGAATGTCTGCTGTACGGGCAGCCGTTCGCCCTGCGCGCGGCAAAGAATGTGTACGCGTTTGTAGCGGATACGGCGGTGATGTGGGCATCGCTTCCGGCGTGGGCGCTGTTACGGGGCCGCAGGGCACAGATCCTGCCCGACGTCGTGTAAGCTCCGCGAGGATGCGCAGGGATTCGGCAAGGTTATTTGTCAGCTAAAGCTGACCCGAATCCCGCGCTAAGAATCGCGGGCGATTCTTGAATTCGACATAAGATCGTGCCTGGGAAGGATCCCGTCGGGGTGAGGAGTCAGAATGAAACAGGACAGAAAACATCGGGGCAACGACTATTCCTTCGGGAATTATGTCGCGGCGCTTCGGAATCAGGCCGGGTATACCCAGCGCACGCTGGCGTATCTGCTGGGCGTATCCGACAAGGCCGTGTCCAAGTGGGAAAACGGAAAATCAAAGCCGGGCATCGACACGCTCCGCCGCATGGCGGAGCTGTTCGGCGTTCCGCTGGAAGCCATACTGCAGCAGTGGGAGGAGAAAAAAGAGATGAAGATTACAAAGATCGTGATCACCGGCGGTCCGTGTGCCGGCAAGACGACGGCGATGAGCTGGATCCAGAATGCGTTCCTGAGGAGAGGATACACCGTGCTTTTTGTGCCGGAGACTGCGACGGAGCTGATCTCCGGTGGGGTGGCGCCCTGGACCTGTGCCAGCAACCTGGAATTCCAGAAATGCCAGGTGAAGCTGCAGATGGAGAAGGAAAAGATTTTCGCGCAGGCGGCCGAGGGCATGGCAACGGAGAAGGTCCTGATCGTCTGCGACCGGGGCGTGCTGGACAACAAAGCGTATATGACGCAGGAGGAGTTCGACATTGTAATGCGAAGTCTCGGGACGAATGAGGTCGAGGAGCGGGATCAGTATGATGCGGTGTTTCATATGGTGACCGCCGCGAAGGGCGCCCTGGAGGCTTATACCCTGGCGAACAACGCCGCCCGGACGGAGACGCCGGAGCAGGCGGCGGAGATAGACGATAAGCTGATCGCGGCCTGGACCGGACATCCGCATCTGCGCGTGATCGATAATCGGGGGACATTTCAGCAGAAGCTGGAGCGCGTGATCTCCGAGATCGCCTCCTTCCTTGGGGAGCCGGAGCCCTTTGAGATCGAGCGCAAATATCTGATCGAATATCCGGATCTGGCGGAGCTGGAGGCGCTGCCGAACTGTTCTAAGGTGGAGATCGTGCAGACCTATCTGAAATCTCCGGGCAAGGGTGAGATCCGGGTGCGCCAGCGCGGGCAGAACGGCAACTACATTTATTACCGCACGGAGAAGCGTCGAATCAACGCCGAAAAGCGGGTGGAGATTGAGGAACGTTTGACGCAGTCGGAGTACCTGCGGGCGCTGATGGATATGGATACGACAGCCCATCCCATTCGCAAGACGCGTTACTGCCTGATGGAAAACAACCAGTACTTTGAGATCGACATCTATCCTGAGTGGAAAAAGCAGGCGATCCTGGAAGTGGAACTGACCCACGAAGGAGAGGAGATCCGCTGGCCGGACCGCTTCCGAATGCTCCGAGAAGTCACCGGGGAAGAAAATTACTCCAACTACTGCATGGCTCATACCATGCCCGATGAGGAATAAAAAATGATCTATGATATCTCGCAGGAAATTTTTGGCTGCCACGTTTTTCCGGGGGACCCTGCGCCGGCACGAGAGATACTGGCGCAGAAGGCCAACGGCGACGTGTGCAATCTGACCGCGTTTTCCATGTGCGCGCATAACGGCACGCACGTGGACGCGCCGTATCA
>CAMNFR010000112.1 GCA_946537305.1 uncultured Lachnospiraceae bacterium
CGGCCATCCTCCGTTTTCCCCCGATGTGATCGGATCGACGGTGTATTCGTAGGTGAAGGAATAACAGTCTGCCAGGAGGATATGGCGCTCCAGGTCTGCCAGGTACCAGTTCCCGTCCTCATCCTTCGCAACAGGCACGGTGATCTCCTCCTGCGTCCCGTCATGGAGCGTGACCGTACCGGTCCAGGTATCTGCCTCTTTCCCGTCGAACCAGGCAAAGGCCAGCTCCGCCTGCGCATCGTCGCCGAGGACCAGTTCCTCAGGCGTATCGACCGGTACATACATCAGGTACGAACCGTCGTATGCCACGAGGTTCTCAAGATAATGCCTGTCATCATTGCCTGCATAGGACGACGGGACATCCGTGAAAACGGCCCAGGCATGGTAAGCCACGGAGCCGATGGTCACGGAGGTCTGTCTCGTGTATTCTTCAAAAATGTGCAGGTTCTCTCCGGCCCAGAATGTTCTGGTGATCTCACCGGCTTCCTCCTTTGAAATTGCCTGCTCGTTCTCAGGCGCGATCCCGATATTCGGCGTGAAGGAGCTGATCAGGCCGGCCGTGTACCCCTCCGGATCCACGATGATCTTCAGCACGGCATTCTCTATGGTGATATCGCCATACCGCTGCTGGTACGTGAAATACGTATACCCAAACCGGTTGGTCTGGCCAAAGACCGCAAAAAACTCGGATCCCCTGGATAAGCCAAGGAGGGTGGCCATCGGTGAGAGGGTCGCTATGCCGTCCTCCGGGTTCAGGACCTTCTCCTCGCAGTATTTGCCGCGGAGGAACGTCAGATACCCTTCCTCGGAATACAGCAGGGTCGCGTCGCCGTGATTCATCCGGAGAATATCCTCCTCCGTCGTCTGTTTTGACGTGTTGTACTGCGGCCCCGCTTCCGTTTCCGGCTCCTCACCGCCCTTATGCTTTTCCCAGGTCTCCCGCAGGCCCTTGATGCCGTCCGGGACGGGCTCCTGCGCATAGCCGGCAGAGGCTGCCCCCCCTGCCAGCAGCACTGTCGTGAGAAAAGCGGTCAGGCACCGCAAGATAATAGAAAATAATATATGTATCCGGCATTTGTATATATTATTCATTCATTTATCCCTCCATTTTGTCTCTCTTTTGTCTTATTTTACATATTTTATCAAGGCGCAGCCATTGTTGCCACACTATTGCACCGATAGTCATTGACAATCGTGCAATTGCGGCGTATGGTTTTCTCTAAAGCGATAATGAAAGGAGGAATCCCTATGACTTTTTCAGAGTGCCTTGCCATGTATATGAACAAAGTTTCCTGCAATGCGGTAGAACTTTCTGCTGCTGCAGGCATTGCCCCCTCCACTGTCAGCAGGTATCTGAACGCGTCTGTAACGCCCGGTGAAAAAACACTTCTGAAACTCGCAAAAGCCCTGTCCGGCCTTTCCCGGAAGCATGGAACCGCCCTTTCAGAAGAAGAAATTTTCCGTGCGTTAACCGAATCGGCCTCCGGTATTGAAATTGATTATGCGTATTGTGTAAGGAATCTTAAGCGGCTCCTGTCTGTTTTGAATGTCACCAATCATGAACTGGCACGCTCTCTGTCCTATGACCCCTCGTATATTTCCAGAATTCTTTCCGGCAGCCGGAAGCCTGCAAATCTGCCGCGGTTTATCTCATCGCTCTCCGTCTATCTTGCGGACAGATATTTCGATACCCCTTACGAGGCCTCCATTTCAGAGCTGACGGGCAATCACGAAAAACCCC
Organism: uncultured Lachnospiraceae bacterium; assembly: GCA_946537305.1. Lineage (GTDB taxonomy): Bacteria > Bacillota > Clostridia > Lachnospirales > Lachnospiraceae > UBA3305. Next base: position 1,742 of record CAMNFR010000112.1, read on the forward strand.
AGAATGCCAATGCGCTCGCAATCATCATCCAAAGCTGGCTGGGACAGGCTGCAGAGGATACGCCGCCCCAGATCGCCCGTTTTCTGGAAAAGCTGGATTCATTTGATCTGAATGAGTTTATGGCATCTATTCATTTCGAGGATATGAAGGTACCAACGCTGCCCTTTCAGCTCCCCACCACCAGGTTCTACCGGGGTATAACGGAAATGATGCAGGCGGAGCTGGATTTTCTCAAATCCGCCACGCTGTCCAAATCGAAGGAAGATATTATCCTTTACAGCGATATGCCCATGGAAAAGATGTCGAAGAATCCGGATTTCCCGAAAAAGGTGATGTTCGGTATGGCAATGTTGATTCGAAAGGGGCTCCATCTTCAGAATATTCATGACGTTCACCGTCCGATCGCAGAAATGCTCCTGGGGCTGGAGGGTTGGATCCCCATGTATATGACAGGCCAGGTATCCCCCTACTATCTCAAAGAACAAACCAATCACACCTTCCTGCACTTCATCCGCTCGGCGGGCACGGTTGCCATTGCAGGTGAGGGCATCTTTGGAAAGCAGGAAAACGGCCGGTATGTTCTGACAAGGAATAAGGATGATGTGGCCTATTACCGTACCCGTGCAGAAGATCTGCTCCATCGGGCGCTGCCCCTGATGCAGATCTACCGGGAGGAACAGAAAAAAGCCTTTCAACGCAAGATCGCCGCGCTTCTGGAAGAAGGCGAAAGTTATCGCAGGATCAGCAACGCGCCTGCCCTCTTTACCATGTCCTCCGATCTGTTAACCGCGATCCTGAAGCGCAATGCTGTGCAGGAAGAGAGCGCGAAGGCCATCCTGTCCTATCATCGCCAGGGGAAAGCATGGGCGAGGGAAAAGCTGCAGGACACCGCTTATCGGCTGGAGCTTCCCGAAATGACACCGGAGGAGCTGGAAAGGAACCCGGTGCGGCTGCCGGTCTCCGAGCTGTTCCCGGATACAGACATCCGCTATACAGAAAATGAGTATGTACAGCATATAAAGGAAACGGAAGAATTCGCCTGTGATCACCCTCTTTTCTCCCTTTCCAGGGACCCCCACGCCGTCTTCCGAAATATTGACATTACGATTTGCCCCGGCAAATACGTGCTCGTATCCAAGAGCAATCCGCCCACCATACATTTTCTGATCTATCATCCGAAGATGGTGGAAGCGTTTGAACAATTTGTACCGCCTATTATAGAGGAACCTTGACAGGGGTACGGTTCCTGCTGTCTGTATCTTGTTTAATTTGTATACTGGCCATGATCTACAGCGGTGTCCTGACGTTTCGCACGGCATTTTCCAATTTTGGCAGCACGCCGGTCCTTCTGACGGCCGGAATTTTTTCCATGTTTACAAACGCATCTGCCAAGAGTACGCAATACAGATATACTCTTCGCATCCGGGGTGACCAATACGATCTTTGTGGAAACGATAGAAGTGCCGGCATCCATCCATGAGCTGCTCCGGGATGTAGACCTGCGTCTTCCGGTTATCGGTATGGACGGTGCCATTCTCTTTGATATGAAGGAGAGGACCTACCTGGAAGCAGTCATGATGGATCCGGATATCACGGCAAAAGACGATCTATTTTTTTATTCTTGAGAAGGCGGAAAAGGCGGACAGCGCTGTCACGAAGATCCGGAACGCGCCGTAGGCTGACCGGATCAGGATAAATGTGGACGAGCGCAATATTCCGGAGGGCTACCGGGGAAGATATGATGTCTATATAGAAGAGGCGAATAAGGATCTGATGGTCAAAGAGCTTAAGCGCAGGTTCGAGCCGGTCAGTCTGAAGGGGCTGGAAGAACATTCTGCGCCTGGACCGCAGCCCTTAACCAGCAGCGAGCTTTTCAGAAAAGTCCGCCAGCACCTCGGATATTTTGATCTGCTGCGGA
>CAMNFR010000113.1 GCA_946537305.1 uncultured Lachnospiraceae bacterium
CCGTAAAATAATCCGTGTCTATTATTGAACCGCTTTCCCAAGTAGAATGGATCAGCAAGAATCCATCCATACTCTTGGGGAGGCGTTTTCAATTGGATAAAGCCGTCATGAGCGTCCGGATGAAAAAGTGGGCCGAGATCATTCAGGAGGCCACAACCAGCGGGCTGACCAAAACCGAATTCTGTGCAAGAAAAGGAATCAATCGGCGTCAGTTCTTTCTTTGGCAGAAGCGGATTCGCGAATACGTCCTGGAGAACAATCCGGAACTGGGGCTTCCGACTCCGCTTCATGGCCAGACGCACCAGATTCGGGAGGTCAACTCTCAGGTCATGCCGGCTCTTCCCGTCTTTTGCGAAATAAAGCCGCGAGAAGAAGCACATCCAGTTCCGGCAGCTCAGCATCCGGAAGCGACTTTTTTTCCCGGAGCCATGATTCAGATCGGGCCATACCAGATTTATGTTGGGGATTCTACCTCGGAACGGATGCTGTCCACGATTCTGTCGGTGATCCGGAATGCTTAAAGAGGCCAGCGGGATCAAACGCGTCATATTGGCTTGCGGGCGCACAGATCTCCGCAAGGGGATGGATTCGCTGGCCGCGCTTGTACGCCTGGCCTACGGACTGGATCCGCTGGAGGAAGGAACATTGTTCCTCTTCTGCGGCGTGAAGAAGGACCGGCTGAAGGGGCTGGTATTCGAAGGGATAGGTTTTTGTCTTCTCACCATACGGCTGACGGATGGGAGGTTCCAGTGGCCAAACACCCCGGATGAGGCTCGTGACATAACTATGGAACAATATCACCGGCTGATGGATGGATTTGCCATTGAATCCAGCATACGCAGCTACAAAAAGGCGGAGGCCGAACCCCCTTCAAAGGACCACGATTCAACACTTTACGACTCCTTTTCTTCTCTGAAAATAGTCACAGAATAAGCTGATTTATGTAACGATTTATGTTGACATTTTCTTTGCTAAGTGATATAATATCCTTGAAATTAGAACGAGGAGTGATCTGGATGGCCATTATTCAGCAATACCACAAGGATACGGATACCACGTATGTTTACGAATCGGAGAGCTACTGGGTTCCGGAGCTTGGCCAATCCAGATCGAGAAGGAAGCTGCTGGGGAAACTGGATCCCGCGACCGGCGAAATTGTACCCTGCGGAAAGCGGGGGCCGAAGAAAAAACAGGCCGAAGTCAGAGAGGAGCAAGTATCCGCCAGCGAATACAGCAAGCTTCAGGGGCAGTATGAGCAGTCGCAGACGGAAGCAACCAGGCTGCGGCTGAGCCTGACGGAAATGGAAAAGGAATTACGTGACCTGCGGAAGCAGAACCAGCGAATGGCCGATACCATTCAGAAAATCCGCGGGTTGATCGCTGAATAAAGGGAATTCTTTCTCCAGTCTGTAAAAAAGGAGCGGGCCGTCATGATGACAGCAACGATGGAAGCCTTTCGTCGATCCCTCCAGGGAAAAGACGGGGCGGAAATCACCGAGATTGCTGTCAGCCTTTTTCGTGCCAAGAAGGAGCTGGAGATTCAGCTGCAGGAATTCCGGAATGCCAGCAGTGCCATGGCCCTTGAGTACCAGCAGATGAAGGACGAAGTGAGAGGGCTCCGCAAGGAAAACGAAAGCCTGCGGAAGCAGAACATGCATCTGACAGGGATTCAGACTATTCAGACAAATGATCTGTTCGGCCGCAGCACAGAGAAGACAGAGGATCTGCTGAATCAGGTTGCAAGCGAGGAACAGTCTCAAGATCCCCTGGCGGAACATGCACGGGAACAGGATACCAAAAGCATTCAGCGGGAAAATCGGAAACGCCTGAAGAGAATCATTCCGCTGTTTGAGGATGTGGATTCCAGGTCCAGAGGGAAAAAGAAACGAATGGATCTTTCCGCCCTGCCGGTCCAAAACTTCTTTGATTACGACATTGATGATCTGAACAGACGATTCGGAGAGGGGAACTGGCGGTTCGTCTATTGGAAAGAAGACCGGAAGGTGGAGCTGATTCGGCGCAACACTTACCTGAAAGTAACATATACACCGATTGTATCAGTCGGACTGGAGCACCAGCTGGTGAGGATTCCGACGGAAAATGCTTTGATTCCGAAGAGCGTCGCATCTCCCTCACTGCTGGCGCAGATTATGCTGGACTGGAAGCGCATGTATCTTCCTCTGTACAGACAGGAGTTTGACCCGGAACGCTTTGGATTTGATCTGTCGCGCCAGACGATGTCCAATTGGATTGGGTATGTAACCCACACGCATCTGCTTCCGGTATACGAGTATCTTTGCAGTCTTCTGAAGCGGTACCGCTACCAGCATTGTGATGAAACTTACTGGCAGGTTGTGCTGGATGAACGGAAGCCTGGCGCGAAGAGCTTTATCTGGGTTCACCGATCCGGAGAGCATTCCGAAGGGCCTCAGATAGTAGCTTATTGCTACGAGAAGACCCGGGGCACGGACCATCGGCGGTCCTTCTACGGCACGCTGCCGGAAATCCAGGCAATATTTCTGTCCGTGACATTTATCTGACTGAAAAATCGCTGAAGGAGCTTTCCGTGTCAGCACGGCTGAGCCGTCGACAGCAGGAAGTCAAGCCCAAGGTGGACGACTTCTTTACATTTATCCGAGCGATTGATCTGAGCAATCCATTGGTCAGCGAGAAACTCCGGGATGCGGTTCAGTATGCACTGAATCAGGAGGCCTGCCTGCGAAGGTTTCTGGAGGATGGGAATATTCCCATTGACAATGGTGCCTGCGAGAGGAACGTCAAACCGGTGGCACTCTCCAGACGCAACAGTCTTTTCAGCCTTACAGTGTCCGGCGCTGAATCTTCCGTCATGATCCAAACGCTGATTGAAACCGCCAGGGACAACAGCGCAGATCCCTACTATTATCTGAAGTATCTGATGGAACAAATGCCGAAACACCTCTATGAAAAAGGACAGGAATTCATACCGGAGATGATGCCGTGGTCGGAGAAATACCGACAATATGAAACCCGGGAGCGCATGAACGCGCCCTGGGCCTAGGCCCCGCCGGGTAATGAGCAGCCAAGGACACCGAAAAAACGAAAACGTGATTCACAATCTGCCTAAAACCTCATAATCCGCACTCGGTTCAAAAAAGGATAACACTTTTCGCACTATGGACAAAAAGTGCGGTTAATTGGCACACCTATGCGGAGTGTAGCAGATCCTGATATCGGATAACAGACACTGATTATTTGACCGTTACCTGTATAAAGCAAACGTCTCAAAGACTTCACAGGTATATATTTAACCAAGAAGGCGAAATGGTTCCGAAATGCGGTAATACAACGAAAAGACAGGGATTATGCATGAATAAATGCATATATGCATGAAATACAAAATATTCTCGCATAAAAATGCAAAAAAGGATTGACAAGGGAAAAGGCTGGTG
>CAMNFR010000114.1 GCA_946537305.1 uncultured Lachnospiraceae bacterium
ATCACTGGGAAATAACGCCTGGTTCATGGCCAGCGCCGTGGAAGGAGTGGAACCGGGGCCTGGGGCCCCTGCGTGAAAAAAGTGCCTTTATCGACGATTACTTCTGGATTGCTTTATAATTCGGGAAAATTTGGGCAAGCAGTGCACAGTTGCGCAAGCGATCTCGTACCGACGTGTCACAACGCTGATTAGATACATTCATCCTCGGAACTTGCAGGTGAAAGTAATCTTTCCGTCTTTCCAGGAAACCCAGATTGTTCCATCCAGGGACTGCACAAGATTTTCCACGATGGAAAGGCCGATCCCGTAGCCATTCTTTTCGATGGTTTTTGTGTTCGTATTTCCCTGTCCGTTTGTTGAAGAGATCGTATGGGCTTCGTTCTGCCGGTAGAAACGTTCAAAGAAACGGCTGTAATCCACAGAGGCGCCATCCGCATAGTCGTTAGAAACGGAAAAAAGGACGGTGCGGCCGCTCTTGGAAAGTGTCACACGTACCGTGCCGGCCGGGTCACAGTATTTGACGGCGTTGTCGGTCAGAAGGGATACCAGCTGGCGGATCCGGCTGTCACTGGCCTTCATAAAGATGGTATCCGGTATCTCCTTCAGGAGTATTTTCCCGTCGCTCTCCGCTACGGGGATAAAGGAGTCGGCGGTCTCCCCGACAGCCGGTGCGATATTCATGAGAGTGAATTCATCGCCTTCCGTTTCCCGAGCGCGGGAGATCCTGACCAGATTCTGGATCAGTCCGTTCATACGGTCGACCTGACGCTTTGTGGACGATGTCCACTCGGTCTCGCCCTCCATCATTTCCTGCATCTCTGTGTTTGCACGGATCACGGCAAGAGGGGTTTTCAGTTCATGGCTGGCATTGGTTATAAATTGCTTCTGCTTTTCTGCATTTTCTACTTCATTGCGAACGATCTGATCTGAAAACAGGCGCATGAAAAAGAAGGCCAGAAGAGTACCGGCGCCCAGCAGGGCCAGCGCGATGAACACGATACGGTTGATCGCCATCAGCTGTGCCGTGCGGTCCAGATAGATGACGATAGTGCCCGGGGCGGAAGTACGTTCCGCTACCAGATAATAGAAGCGGCCGATATTGCCGAACGGATTCCTGCAGCCCAGGGCATACTGGGCATAGAATCCTGCTTGCCTGTTGTCGATGGCAGATATATGAGATGCCTTGATCTCCTCGATCTCCATGCTGTCGTCAAAGAGAACAGCAAAATAGCGGGTCGCATACATGGAATCCTGTGACTGCACCTGGAAATCTTCCGTTCCGAAGATGCGGCGGAGACTCCACTCCATGGTCCCCTGTATATCCTGTTCGGTGATATCTTCTTCATAATAGGAATCATCGGAAGAGACGATCAGTTCCTCCCCCAGGGGAAGTTCCCCGTCATTTTCCGCAATGTAGAGCAGGATCTGACGCGATTCATTCTGCACGGTGAAGGTATTGAAGAGATAGATGCAGCCACCCATCAGAAGCATAACGCAGAAGAGGGATAATGTAGAGATCAATATGAATTTTTTCCGTATCCTGTTGATTTCCCGTTCGGTCATTTTCCATTCCTTTTCTTCAGTGTAAAAATACGTGCCGGATATTTTCCGGTCACTGTGGCATCAGGCGGTAGGATGAGCCGCGTTCCCCTTCAATCCTTGTCCCAGAAGAAACAGCAGCCAGCTTGCGGCAGAGATATCGGATATACAGATGTACGGTATCCTCGCTGGCTTCCGGTTCCCGGTCCCATATATGTTCCAGAATAAAGTCGGTTTCCAGCGGTTTTTCCGCGTGCCGGATCAGCAGCTGCAGCAGCTCGCCTTCCTTCATGGAAAGGCGTACAGAGCTTTGAGAAGCAAGTTCCAGTGTTTCGGAGTCCAGAGAAAAGTCAGCGAAATTCAGTATTCTGGTCTCATACCGTATACGCCGGCGCGTCATGGCATTGATACGGGCCAGCAGCTCTTTCATGGCAAAAGGCTTGGGAAGATAGTCATCGGCACCGGCATCCAGTCCGGCGACCCGGTCATCCACTTCCGCTTTAGCCGTCAGCAGCAGAACCGGTACCGTGATGTTGTTGGTGCGTATGGCCTGAAGTACGCTGATACCGTCTTTTTTCGGCATCATGATGTCCAGAATGACAGCGTCGTAACCATTTTGTTCGACCTTTTCCAAAGCTGCTTCTCCGTCAAAAACAGAGTCTACATCATAACCGGCGTGCTCCAGCATGGCAGTGACGACGCGGTTCAGGTCCGTGGTATCTTCGGCGATCAGTATCTTCAAAACAAATCTCCCTTTACAATCAGATGCATTACAGTTCACGTATCATATCCCGAAGGGTCTGTATGGATTCATCGGTGGAAGCCAGTTCATCCGCGCAGCGCTTCAGTTCCCGGACAATCAGGTCCGTATTTCTGTTCAGATCTTTTTTGTATTTGAGATGGTGTTCCATCGCGGCCCAGGTATCCATGGAGATCGTACGCAGCTGTATCTCGGCATAGTGTTTATCTTCCACCTGCAGTATCAGGTGCAGGCTGCGGTAGCCGTTGGGTTTGACCTGACGGATATAGTCTTTTTCTTCGATCAGACGAATGAAAGGCAGTGCGGTAAGGCGGTCCCGGATCGTGTAAATATCATCGATAAATGTGCAGACGATACGGATGCCGATCGCGTCATGGATCTCGGACAGGGCGGACTCCGGTGTCTCCGGGAGGTCCTTCCGGCGGCATTTTTCCCGCATGCTCTCCTCGGATTTGATACGTCCCAGAATGTGTTCTACCGGATCCGTGCCCTGCGACTCTGCCATGTCGATCCGGATCTGTGTGACCGTATTCAAAAGTGTCTGCATGACGGCTTCCAGTTCCGGCCGCGCATTGCCATAAATGGACTCCATTTTTACAATACCTCATTAGTCTGTTCGGAAAGGATGGTTGAAACTCTGCGTCTTCGTAATTAGCAAGCATCCTACTATGAATATGTGAAAAAAGTGTGTTGAAACAATAGTATGTTTCTAAAACAGGCATATACGGAAATTCCGGACTCACTTTCGCGATTTTAGTTTTTTTAATCAAATCAGAATCTGTTAAGAAACGGCAGATATTCTGTGAGCCATAAAAGAACATGTTTTCTATGAATCTGACAGAAAACGGGACAGTTATCATCATTGTCCGTTAAAAAGACTTTATTAGGTAGTGGGAAGTTGACTCTTTTGTTTACCTATTTGTTTACCCGATTAGAAAACAGTCCTCTCCATTATATCAAAAAA
>CAMNFR010000115.1 GCA_946537305.1 uncultured Lachnospiraceae bacterium
TCGAACAAGAAGCCCCCACTTCTACGCGAAGCGAAAGTGGTGGGAGTACGTCACTTCCATGACAAACACCTCCACGTATTAACTAATATTAAAACAATCGATTTGTCAAGCGGTAATTGATAGCCTTGAGGCTATAAAGTGATAGCTGGCGCATCATTGCAGAAAATGATAGGCTGTATTATTCTGATTATGATAAAATTCTGTATTCCCTTTTTTGAGGGGACGTATATAATTGATACTAACAAGATAAAAAAACAACAAGGAGGATGTGAACGATGGCAACCAAATATATCCGCTTTGGAAACATGATGCCTACCGAGGAACAGAAGGCCCGCCCTTATCTGATCGACAAGGATCCCTTTCAGATCGCGGGGAATCTGTACTATGTAGGAAACCTGTGGTGCGCCTCTCATCTGATCGACACCGGCGACGGCCTGCTGCTGCTGGATGTGCCGGCGGCTTCCGGCTATCCGGGGCTCCTGATCAATATCCAGAAGCTGGGCTTTAACATCTGCGATCTGAAATGGATCGTATGCTCCCATGCGCATACCGATCACTACGGCTGCATTCAGGCTCTGGTCGCCCGCACCGGCGCCAAGACCTACATGGGCCGCGTGGACACGGAAGATATGCTGGCAAATCCGGAGCGCACCAAGAGACTGGATGCCGGCCTTGGCCCGTACAATGAGCCCTTTGTCCCGGACGTACAGCTGGAGGACGGCGACGTGCTGACCTTCGGGAACGTCACCATGAAGTGCGTGCTGACCCCCGGTCATACCATCGGCGTGATGTCTCATTTCTGGGAGATGGACGTGGACGGCGAGACCCTGCGTGTCGGCATCTATGGCGGTTCCGGCTACGGTTCCCTCTCCACCGAAGGCCTGAAGAAGTTTGGACAGCCCCTGTCCATGCAGCGGGTATTCGTGGAATCCATCGAAAAGGTCTGGGATGAGAAGGTTGACATCATGCTGGGCAACCACCCGTTCCACAGCGATGAGTACCAGAAGAATGAGCGCCGCAAGAAGGGCTGCGAGGGCAATCCCTTCATCGATCCCACCGAGTGGCATCGTTATCTGACCGAGCTTCGCACCGGATTCGAAGATTTCCTGAAGTTCACTCCTGAGCAGGGCGCCGCGATGTTCGCCGAGACCCATCTGATGGAGTATTACGAGGGCGTGTTTGAGGATTGATACAACGAATAGATATCTGACACAGAGGAAAACCCTGTACCGGCATTCGTCGGTACAGGGTTTTCCTTACATAGATCACTAAGAAAAACTTATAGAAATATAAAAACAATGAACTTTACTTAGTTTGCGCCGGCAGGTATACTTTAGACAAAAAGTAAAAAACGGCAGCGGCCGGGAAGGAGCTTTACAATGAAGGTAGGTTTTATCGGACTGGGAATCATGGGGAAACCGATGGCGAAGAATGTACTGAAAGCCGGATACGAACTGGTCGTCACCACACATAATCCGAAGACAATCGAAGAAATGACAGCGTTGGGCGCCGAAGGCGCGGCCAATGGCGCAGAGGTCGCCGCGAAGGCGGATGTGATCATCACCATGCTGCCGAATTCCCCGCAGGTGCGCGAGGTATGCCTGGGAGAGGGCGGCATTATGGAGACCGGAACCGAAAAAACGGTCGTGATCGATATGTCCTCCATTGATCCTACCGAGTCAAAAGCCATTGCGGCCGAACTTGCAAAGAAAGGCATCGAGCTTCTGGACTGCCCTGTTTCCGGCGGAGAGCCCAAGGCTATCGACGGCAGCCTGTCCGTGATGTGCGGCGGCAAGAAAGAGGTTTGGGAGAAGTATTATGATCTGCTGATGAGCATGGCAGGCTCCGTGGTCTATGTGGGACCGACCGGCTCCGGCAACGTGGCCAAGCTGGCCAATCAGATGATCGTGGCTGCCAATATCGGAATTGTGGCGGAAGCCCTGACCTTCGCGAAGAAGGCCGGCAGCGATCCAGAGCTCGTGTATCAGGCCATCCGCGGCGGTCTGGCGGGATCTACTGTGCTGGATGCCAAGGCGCCCATGATGCTGGCCGGTAACTACAAGCCCGGTTTTCGCATCGATCTGCACATCAAGGATCTGAACAATGCGCTGAACGCCTCCCACGCCATCAATATGCCGGTGCCTATGACTGCGCACATGATGGAAGTGATGCAGGAACTGAAGAATCACGAAGAGGGCGGCAATGATCACAGCGACATCGTGAAGTATTACGAGAGAATGACAGGGACTTCTATTGTAAAATAACCATAGCGGCAAAGAATCAACGGACAGGCACAGTCCTGCGTGCAGGGGGATTTGATCATGAATACGGATTATATTAAGGGCGTAATCGTTCCGATTATTACACCTATCGATGAAGAAGAGCGCATTGACGAAGCATCTTTAAGAGATCAGGTGGATTACATTATCGAAGGCGGTCTGCACGGCATTCTGGCCTTCGGCTCTAACGGCGAGTTCTATCAGATCGAAGAGGACGAGATGGAGCGCGGTCTTGATATTATGCTGGACCAGGCATCGGGGCGGGTGCCCGTGTACTTTGGGATCGGCGCTATCAATACCAGAAAGTGCTGCCGTCTGGCACAGATGGCGGCGGCGAAGGGCGTTTCCGGTGTTTCCATTTTGCAGCCCATGTTCTTAAAGCCGAACGCAGAGGAGCTGTTCCTGCATTTTAAGACCATCGCCGAGTCTGTGCCGGAGACACCGGTGCTGATCTATAACAATCCCGGCCGCGTGGGTTACGGTCTGACAGCGGATCTGATCGACCGCCTGGCCCATGAGGTGGAGAACATTGTCGGCATGAAGGACACCTCCGGGGACATCACCCTGACCGAGGAATGCGTGCGCCGCACCCGGGACATTGATTTCCATGTCTTCGGCGGCAAGGATACGCTGCTGTATGCCAGCCTCTGCGTGGGCGCTGTGGGCGGCGTGTGCACGGCAGGCAACTTTATGCCCGAGCTGATCGGTGCGGTCTATGAGAAGTTCGTGGAGGGTGATCTGAAGGGGTCTCTGGATGCCCAGTTCAAGCTGAATCCGGTGCGTCTGGCTATGGATCTGGTACCTTTCCCGAATGCGGCCAAGGATATGGTGAAACTGCGCGGCATGGACCGCGGCGTGCCGTATCTGCCCAGCCTCCCTACCGGTGAGGGAAGGGCCATGGATGTTATGAAGAAGGTCATGAGGGAAGC
>CAMNFR010000116.1 GCA_946537305.1 uncultured Lachnospiraceae bacterium
GTCATGGATAAAGTCCAGCGCGGCGCGTTTACAGCAGGTTCCGCTGGATCTTGCCGGAGATGGTCTTGGGAAGCTCGTCCCGGAAAACGATCTTGCGGGGATACTTGTAAGGCGCGGTATTCACCTTCACATACTGCTGAATTTCTTTTTTCAGCTCCTCCGTTCCCTCGGTTCCCTTTGTCAGCACGATGGATGCCTTCACAATCTGGCCCCGCAGCTCGTCCGGCTCGGCGGAAACACCGCATTCCAGCACATAGGGCAGCTCCATGATAACGCTTTCGATCTCGAAGGGCCCGATGCGATATCCCGAGGACTTGATCACATCATCGATGCGGCTCACATACCAGAAATAGCCGTCCTCATCCCGCCAGGCAGTATCCCCCGTGTGGTACAGACCGTCGTGCCAGGCGTCAGCCGTCTTTTCTTCGTCCAGATAGTATTCCCGGAACAGGCCGCAGGGCGTCTCCTCGTCCGTATGGATAACGATCTCCCCAACCTCGCCTGATGGAACGGAATTCCCTTCGGTGTCCACAATGTCCACCTTGTACTGGGGGCTGGCCTTGCCCATGGAGCCGATGCGCGGCACGGTGCCGTAGAGGTTGCCGATGGTCAGGGTTGTTTCCGTCTGGCCGAAGCCCTCCATGATCTGCAGCCCGGTTGCCTTCTCAAACTGACGGAAGACCTCGGGGTTCAGGGCTTCGCCCGCTGTCGTCATGTGGTGGATGGAGGACAGGTCGTAGTTGGCCAGGTCCACCTTGATGAACATCCTCAGCATGGTGGGCGGCGCGCAGAAGGTGGTGATATTGTATTTCGCGAACATGGGCAGGATGTCCGCCGCATCGAATTTATCGAAGTCATACACGAACACCGCGCCTTCGCAAAGCCACTGGCCGTACAGCTTGCCCCACAGGGACTTGCCCCATCCGGTATCAGAGATGGTATAGTGCAGCCCGTCCCTCTCGCAGCAGTGCCAGTACCGGGCGGTGACATAATGTCCCAGGGCGTAGGTATGCTTATGGGCTGCCATCTTGGGATTGCCCGTAGTGCCGGATGTGAAAAACATCAGCGCTGTATCGTCGCCGCAGGAGGCATTCTCCGGGCGCCTGTAACGGCGGGTGAAAAGAGGATACTCCTGATTGAAATCATGCCAGCCTTCCCGGACTCCGTTCACCATGATCAGCGTTTTGACGCTGGGGCAGCGGGAGGCCGCCCGCTCCGCAATCTCGGCGGTGTCCCCGTCCGCGGTACAGATCAGGGCGCTGACGCCGGCCGCGTTAAAGCGGTACTCAAAATCGTGCTCCTTCAGCTGGTTGGTGGCGGGGATGGCGATGGCCCCCAGCTTGTGCAGCGCCACCATGGCAAACCAGAACTGATAATGCCGCTTCAGCACCAGCATCACCCGGTCTCCCCGGCCGATGCCCAGGGATGTGAAGTAATTGGCGCACTGGTTGGATGCGTCCTTGATGTCCTTGAAGGTGAATCTGGTTTCCTGGTGATGCTTGTCCACATAGAGCATGGCCAGCTTGTCCGGATACAGTCGGGCAATGCCGTCCACAATGTCGAAGCCAAAGTTGAAGGTATCCGTGTTCTTGAAATGGATATCCTTCAGCCGGCCGTAATCGTCCTCGGTGACGTCCACAAACTTCTCCGCCACCAGATGGCCCTCATATTCCGCGATCCGGGGTTTCGCCGCCTCCACCCGGATTTCTTCCGTCTTTTTCTCCTCGCCGGGAAGGATCACGGCGCAGAACACGCAGTCCTTGCCATCGACGGCGATCATGCCGTGGGGCAGGGAGGAATTATAATAGATGCTGTCCCCCTCGTGCAGGATCTCCGTATGGTCCCCCACCTGCACCTTCATGCTTCCCTGCAGCACCAGGTCGAACTCCTGCCCGTTGTGCGTCACCAGATGGATCGGCTCATTCTGCTGCTTCTCGGAATATTCATAGCGCACCCAGTACGGTTCGGCGATCTTGTCCTTGAATTTGGGCGCCAGGTTGGAAATGGCGATGCCTGCCTCCCGGGCGGTGGATTCGCCGTTGCCCCGGCGGGTCACGGTGTAGGTGGAAAGATAGGCGTTATGGCCTTCCAGCAGCTCTGTCAGCTCGATGTTGAACGTCTGTGCGCACTTATAGATAAAGGTAAAGGGCAGATCGGTCTCGCCCGCTTCATATGCCTCATATTCCTGGGCGGACAAATCTGTTTTCTGCGCCATATCCTCGGTCGTCCAGCCAAGGATCTCCCGCATCTCCCGGATACGGGTCGCAATGGCCTTCAGCTGCTTCAGGTCGGTTTGCGTGTTCATGGTTCTTCGTGGCTCCTCTCACTGAAAAAATAACGACCCGTCTCATTCTTTGAGACGGGTCGGGTCGACTCGCGGTACCACTCAAATTGCGCAACCTGGATGCTGCGCCCCTTTCAGACACTGTCATGTCCTATGCACTTACGTAGCCTGCACGGAAGATGTCTACTGGGCGAGCCGCGCGTTTCGCGCCGCCTTTCGGATCTTCAGCTCAGAAGCGATGGAATTCAAGCTTTCGTTCACCGGGCTCACACCAACCCCCGGCTCTCTGGGGAACGTTCCGCTGTTCTGTCTTCGTCATAGCCTTTGCATATGAAATTGAGTGGATATTAGCACACCCCCGGGAATGTGTCAAGATGTAAATGCAAAAGATTTTTCCTCCGGTCCGGGTTAGGCCCGGACTTCGCCGTTCCGGCTGAGAAGGTAAACACAGTATTGATACATGCTGACGCCTTCCTTTTTGGACTGCGGCGCCAGTTGTCAGTGCAGCGTCTTTGGAATCCGGAGTTTGAATTGTCCCCATCCCGGCTGGGCTGTGTTTATTCATCTTCCAGTACAATCACATTCACCTTGCCGCTGTGTCCTGTACAGGCATCCAAGGCAATGATCCCGTTTCCATAATACGGGCTGAAATCCGCGTCTTCTCCAAATTCTGATCCCTTTCCCTCGAAATTGCTGTGGCCATATGAGCAATGCCAGTGTCCGCAGACAATTGTCTTTCCTTCCTCGATCACCCCGGCCTTAGCGGCATCCATGCCATTGAACCATCTGGGCCGATCCCAATCCTCTGAAGAAGCAGTCCGCCATTCATTCATCCTGCTATAGATTGGATGTGTGAAGCATGGAATCCATCCATGAACAAAGATATACCGGGAAGTCTCATAAAAATCG
>CAMNFR010000117.1 GCA_946537305.1 uncultured Lachnospiraceae bacterium
TAACGCCATGACATTTCCTCCTTTATTTCATATCCTGCCCTCCCGCAGACCGCCGGAAGGACATAACAAGTTGAGTGTACTATAGCACAAAATTGTGGGCTTTGGCTCCTTTTTTCACGAACTGCTGTAAAAATGACGCAAACGGAAAATGGGGTGACGTCCCCGTGTCACCCCATTTCTGTTTACTGTGCTTTCTGCTTCTTATATTTGCTGAATGCCATCCAGGCCAGGCCGGCCATGGCCAGCACGATGACTGCATCGATGGCATAGGCTGCCTTCTTCCAAGGCTCCATGCCACCCTGCATATGCTCCTCCTGTTTATAATTGAATTCTCCACGGAGGTGAGACCCATGAAAAATACATCTTCGCAGCCCAGCCGCCGTACCACCATGACAAGGACCATGATCAAGGACGCCATGCTGGAGCTTCTTTCTCAGCATGCCTTTGACCATATCACCGTATCCGGGCTCTGCCGCCAGGCAGATGTCGGCCGCGCTACGTTCTATCTTCATTACGATAACCTGATCGATGTAATACGGGAGCTGGCAGACGATGCTATCCTGGCTACGGAAGAAAGCGATCCGGATCTGGATAATATCAATATCCTGGCGCAGAAAATGCGCGAGACCACCGACCCGGAACAACTGGAACCTTTTATGTATCTTCTTCCCGTCTGTCAGCGGGTGGCCGATCAGCCGAAATACCGGCCGCTCTTTCACGATGATTTCGTGGCAGATTATATTGTTCAGGAGCTGTACCGGACCAAACGGGATGATATCGTGGGACAGATGCGGCAGCGCTATCACATGACTGAACGCCAGGCGGAGCTGCTTTTCCGCTTCACCATCTACGGGGCCTTCAGCATCAACCAGGAGCTGGGATGGAAGAAAAACACAGAATGGTATGACATTCAAAAGGTCCTGATGACCTTCCTCTCCGGCGGCTATTCTGCACTGGAGAAGCTGTAAAACAAAACAGGTGGGATTCCGGGGACAAAGTGTCCCGAAATCCCACCTGAATCTTTTTATTTTTGAACCGCAGATTATCAGACCTCGAACTCCTCGGCCTCTTCCACATCGGCATCCAGCTCGTCTACCAGATAATCTACCGCTTCCTGGGCCTCATCGGCACACTCCGGCAGGCACTGTACGCAAAGCTCATTCTTCTTTACGTTGATCTTCTTGGCGTTCTTCTGGATGTACTGATAGGTATCTCCGACAACCTCGCCATCATTGGAGGACGGGCAGACGAAAACGACCTTGTTCTCTTCCGCATAAGCCTTCAGGGCTTCCAGCTTCTCATAACCTTCCTTTACCTTACCGCCGGTCAGATAGATAATGACAGGGCGAGGATTGATCTTCATTGTCGTAGTCGTGGGCGGGGAGGGAATAAATACCTCTTTGGTATCGCTCTCGGGATCTACAATAAAGCCCAGATCTTCATACGCATAAAATTCTACTGCCATGATGTTGCTCCTTTCAAAAATTTATACATTTGCCGAAGCTCATGATAATTTACGCATATATTTTCAATGAGGCGCCAAGGAAAGTCAAGACGAATCAGAAGACCCTTGTCCACATTTGTGACACATTCTGAAAATGCGCAAATTCAGCCTTCGTACAGCGACATTCGCTGACAAACTGTATGCTTATGCCTCCTCTAACACCCACGGTCTGCGCAGATCATAGGCAAAGCAGTCTTTAATATATTTATCCAGCACAGTCTTCATCGCTGCTCCGTATTCCGTTTCTTCTCCCGGCAGGGAAATTCCTACCACCTGGTTGGACATATGATGCGCACCTGGCCAGCTGGAGAAATTCACGAAGGTCTTGGCTTCAGACATCTTTTAATACAGCTCTGTGCAATTGGCACGGTCCGGATCGAATTCCATGGTCATGATCAAGACCGGCGGATATCCAGCGCATCCCAGATTCCGGTGCCCCCTGCCATCCTTCCTTCAGATCCGGATGCGCCTATTTCTCATCCCGAACGTCAAAAACGCGGTCTTTCTCGATTACAGTTCCGGGAACAACATTAAAAATTCCTTCATGATTGGTCCGATTATCGGCCATCTTTCACCCTCTTTCCCCAATCGACCGAACAATTATGTGATTTTAACCTGATAAATGCACAAAAAGCCAGAGATCATTGCGTAGCTGTCCCGGTAGATCGTCGTCATCTCCTCACAGAACTCCCATTTTCTTGGGGAGTGCAGGATGGCCGTCAGCCACTCTTTCTTCTCGATAAAATCAACCAGCAGTGCATGTGAGCGATCCTGGATATATCCTTCACGGGTCCGGGAAAGAACAAATCCCTGATCGATCGCGACTGTTTCGCGAAGGATATCATAAAATATCGCCATCATCTGCTGCAGGACATCCTCCAGATTGGAAAAATGGTAATAAAACGTGGACCGGCTGACATGTGCCCGGCTGATGACCTCAGACACGCGGATCTTTTCAAGCTTCTTTTCCTGCATCATAGCCGACAGCGCATCAAAAATATGCTCTTTCGCATCGTAATCTTTTTTCATATCTCGTTCCCCACGCCTTCGCCTGCGGGTCATCTTCAAGATTGGACCCATTCCCTTTTCAGGCACCACACAGCCCCCTGCAGATATTGCGAAGGAATCTCTTCTTTTGCGAGAAGCTGCCTCCATGTCCTCTCGATCTTCTGACGCAGAAGCGGATAGTATGGCTTTTCAAACACGTCAGAAAAAGCAGTGACGCCCTGGCGCGTGAATTCCTTCTCTATGGCGTCGATCTCCTCTTCCGTTCCGATCGGAGAAAGGTTCAGGATACGGTTCCAATCACGCAGATCGAAGGTCACGACCTCATCCGCCGGCACCTGCAGCTTGAGCAGATGACTGTCTGCAGAGGTACCGGCCCACCGGGGATCTGCATACAGCCACACCGGGGATTCTGCCTCCTGCGGCCGGGAAAGCCTCTGCTGCATCAGTCGGTTCATCGCCGCATAGG
>CAMNFR010000118.1 GCA_946537305.1 uncultured Lachnospiraceae bacterium
CTGATGATGCTGGACTGCGGGACCTATAATGCCCATGTCAGCGGCAAGCGGATGGATGGAACCATCGGAGCCATCAAGGGCTTTCTCGGAAAGGTTGGCGGTGCTTTCGGAATTGCGCTGCTGGGTATCCTCCTGGATGTGGGAGGATATGATGGTTCCCTCTCAGTGCAGCCTGAATCCGCGAAGATGATGATCCGTGTGCTGATGGGCGGCGTGCCGGTGGTTATATTTGCGGCAATCGCCATCATGATGATGTTCTATAAGGTTGATCATATGCTCCCGGAGCTGGAAAAGGAACTGGGGTTGAAGTAAATGAAAATGAATCAATATGAGATAAGCAGGTGCAGAATCCCAGATATCGCAACGCTTTGTCAGACTGTGTGGCAGCGGCGGGCGGAGAACTGTTTATGCCGGGATGCAAGGGCGATGTCAAAAACATAATGACAGCACTGAAAAAAGGGACACTGAGCAGACGGCAGCTTAAAGAAAATGCCACACGGCTCTATCGTATGGCAAAAAAACTGACGGAGGCAAAGCATGGCTGATTTTTTAATCGGTGCGGCGACGGCGGCGCATCAGGTGGAGGGCAATAACCGACGATCCGATTACTGGATCATGGAGCATGTGAAGCATTCCGATTTTGCTGAGCCCAGCGGTCTTGCCTGCGATCATTACAATCGCTATGACGAGGATATTCGTCTGCTGGCAGAGGCCGGCTGCAATGCGTACCGCTTTGGTATTGAGTGGGCCCGGATCGAACCGGAGGAAGGCCAATTTGACCCGGATGAGATCCTTCACTATCGAAGGGTTCTGGAATGCTGCCGTGAGTACGGCGTTATGCCGGTCATAACACTGATGCATTTTTCTTCTCCTGCCTGGCTGATCAAAAGGGGCGGCTGGGGAAGCAGGGATGTGGCAGCTTATTTTTCCCGCTATGCCCGTTACGTGGCGGAACAGCTTGGAGACCAGCTTCTCTACATCTGCACCATCAATGAAGCGAACATGGGCATCCAGCTTCACAAGGTCATCCGGGATATGATGAAAGCCGGCAAGCGCGGCGAAGGCGGTGTGCAGGTAGGACAAAATAATGGTCTTGATATGAAAAGCATCCTGCTTGGGATGCTGGAGCAGGGCAGGGCGTTCCATACGTCTCCGCTGAAGATCAACTCATTTTTGAAACCGCGCAGTGAAAAAACCGAGCGTTTCGTGCTGGAAGCTCATGCAGCTGCAAAAAAAGCGATCAAAGAAGTCCTGCCGGAGGCAAAGGTTGGACTGACACTGTCTCTCTTTGATTACCAGCCCACCAAGGCAGGTAAGAATGCTGCAGTGAAATTGTGGAAAGAGGACTTCGGATGGTATCTCCCTTATATCAGGGAGGACGATTTTCTTGGTGTGCAGAACTACTCACGCAAGATCGTGGATGAAAACGGCACCAGAGAACCGGCGGCGGATGCGCCGCTGACCCAGATGGGTTATGAAGATTACCCGCGGTCCATCGGTAATGTGCTGATGCGAGTCGCCAGACATTTCCCCGGTGAGCTGATGGTTACAGAAAATGGGATTGCCACGTCGGATGATGAAAGACGCTGCGCGTTCATAAAGGAAGCACTTTCTTCCGTGATGATCGCTAAAAAGCGGGGCGTTCCGGTCACGGGGTATTTCCACTGGTCGCTGCTGGACAACTTTGAATGGCAGGCCGGCTTTGATAAGACCTTTGGACTGATCGCGGTAGACAGGAGTACACAGACCCGATATCCCAAGAACAGTTTAAAGGTGCTGGGAGATCTTGCAGCACAGTATTGTAAGGAACTGCAGTAAATAATCTTAATACAGATCCTAAGGCCTGGAGGAGGGGAACTTTGAAAAAGATATGTTTTAATCAGGATTGGGTTTGCAACGGCCGGGCGGTAACGCTTCCGCATGATGCACAGATAACCGAGAAACGCCGCGCGAACACCGGGGGCAGCGGCCACGGTTATTTCCCCGGCGGCATTTATACCTATGAAAAATACTTCACCGCCCCGGCAGAATGGGAAGGCAAAAGGATATTTGTCGAATTCGAGGGCGTGTATAAAAACGCATCCGTTTCCCTGAACGGAAAAGAGATTCTGTTTCATCCTTATGGTTACACAGGCTTTTTTGTAGAACTTGAAGGACTGAAGTACGGAGATCAGAATACGATCACGGTGGTGGCGGACAACTCGAAGATGCCCAATTCACGCTGGTATTCCGGTGCAGGCATATACCGCCCGGTATAGCTGTATGTCTGCAAAAGAGACGGCCTGTCCCCTGAGTGTATAAGGATCAGTACGGTAAGCACAGATCCGGCAGTCATCAGGATCGAGGCACCGGTAGAAGTGAAAGCGGATGTGAACGGCATTACGGGAGAGGGCACGAGGATAGAACTTACAATTCCTGATGCAAGGCTGTGGAGCGCTGAAGCGCCGAACCTCTATGCCGCAAAGATATCAGCCGGAGAGGATGACACGGTTGAAATTCCTTTTGGCATCCGTCAGATCGCATGGTCAAACAAGGGGCTTTTTATCAACGGCAGGGAAACTCTGCTTCGCGGCGGCTGCGTGCATCACGACAGCGGCATTCTCGGCGCGGCCACCTATGCTGAAAGTGAGGAGCGCCGTGTACGGATTCTGAAAGAAAACGGCTTCAATGCCATACGAGCTTCACATAATCCCGCCTCCAAGGCGCTGCTTGAAGCATGCGACAGGCTCGGCAT
>CAMNFR010000119.1 GCA_946537305.1 uncultured Lachnospiraceae bacterium
ATCCGAAGAAAGACGCGACCCTCACGGTGAGCTTCGAAGACTTTGATCTGATCGGGATGTAAAGGAAGATCAATATGTTTGTAAAAAAGTATCTTTCCCACAGCAAAATGGAAAACGGCTGGCTGATTCACGCTGACTGCGCAGATATCCTGATCGTTTTTCTGACGGATGACATCGTCCGGATGAGAGTTTCTTTTGAGCGGAATTTCCCGGAGGCGTCGTATGCCCTGGTTACCACGGCCTGGGAAGACAGGCTGGATCCTCTTTTTGAAGGAGAGCGGCAGCGCGTCCGGGCACGGGAGATTCCGTGCGAAGAACGTGAAAACAGTCTTTGCTTTCAGACTGCGAGCATGAAGCTGGTGATGAAAAAAGCACCGGTGGCATTCACGGCGTATAATAAGGCGGATCAGGTGATCTATAAGGATCTGCCTGCGAGGGCATTTGATAAGGATCAGCTCGGCCGCCTGACCCACTACTCCTGCATGGACCGGGAAAAGGACCACTTCTACGGCTTCGGCGAGAAGACCGGTCATCTGGACAAGAAGTTCCGCCGCCTGCGCATGTGCCCCAAGGATGCGATCGGCGTGGATCCGGAGACCGGTGACCCGATGTACAAGCACATCCCTTTCTATATCCGGGTGAATGAGAAGAACAATCACGCGGTCGGCGTCTTCTACAACAATTCCTACGACTGTGTCTTCGACCTGGGGGAAGAGATCAGCGGCTACTGGGAACGCTACAACTACTACCAGACAGACGGCGGAGATCTGGACATTTTCCTGATGAACGGCCCGTCGGTAAAGGATGTGATCGGGCAATATACCCTGCTTACGGGCCGGACAATCCTCCCGACCAAGCAGTCCCTCGGCTACTGTGCTTCCACCATGTACTATGCAGAACTGGAAAAAGACTGTGACGTGGAAATCTACAACGTCATCGACAAGCACGAGAAGGAAAAGATCTGGATTGACAACTTCTGGCTGGCCTCGGGCTACACCTCCGGAGAGGAGGATAACCTGCGCTACACCTTCAACTGGAATCACCGGCGCTTTCCGAAACCGGAGGAATTCTTTGAGAAGATGAACGCCCGCGGCATCAACGTCATCTGCAACCTGAAGCCGGGGGTCCTGCCGAATCACCCCTACCGCGGATACTATGAAGACAGGGATGTCTTTGTGAAGGAGCCGGACAGCGACGACGCAGCCATCGGACAGTGGTGGGGCGGGCAGGGCAGGTTTATTGACTTCACCCTGCCGGAGGGCCGGAGGGCCTGGCGGGAACTCCTGGAAGAAAATATTCTGCGCAAAGGCACGAAGACCGTCTGGAACGACAACTGTGAATACGACTCCATTGAGGACCGCAACGCCCGCTGCAGCTTCGAAGGAGCCGGCGGCACCATGGCAGAGCTGAAGATCATTCAGTCCAACATGATGGCATGGACCGCGCATAAGGCGATTGCCAATGTCTGGCCGAACGAGCGGCCCTATGTTATTAACCGCGCCGGCTACGCCGGAATTCAGCGCTACGCCCAGGTGTGGGGCGGAGACAACATCACCGGCTGGAAAACCGTGAAATTCAACATCGCCACGATTCTCGGGATGGGTCTCTCCGGCTGCGCCAACATGGGCTGTGACATCGGCGGCTTTACAGGGCCGGCGCCGGACGGAGAGCTGCTGCTGCGCTGGATCCAGAACGGCATTTTCCAGCCTCGCTTTGTGATCAACTCTGCCAACACCGACAACAGTGTGACACAGCCCTGGCAATCGGAGGAGAATCTCCCCTATGTACGCGAAGCCTATGCCCAGCGTTACCGGATGCTGCCCTATCTGTACTCTCTGATGCGGGAAGCCAGCGTCAGCGGCATCCCCGCCATGCGGCCGCTGTTTCTGGAATTCCCGGATGATCCCGCCTGCTATAAGGACGAGCGCATGACCTTCCTCTTCGGGCCCTCGGTTCTGGTGGCGAATGTGTTGGAACCCGGCGCGAAGGAGCGGACGCTCTATCTCCCGAAGGGCTGCAAGTGGTACGATATGAACGACAATTTCCGGGCTTACGAGGGGGGACAGATCATCACGGTGCCGGTAGATCTCGGCAGCATCCCCATGTTCCTGCGGGGGAACGCCGTCTACTTCACCAGTGAGGATATCCATCACATTCTGTCCGATACGCTGAAGACGCTGGACCTCGTCATCGGCGCAGATGCGGATTCTGAAATCGTCTTCTATGACGACGACGGACACACGCAGAATTATAAGCACGGCGAATATGCCGCGACGCGAATCTCCGTCAAGGCCGGCGACCGGAAAATCATCGCCTTCCGCAAGGAAGGATCTTATGCCGGAACGGTGGAGAGAATCAACCTGAAGCTGATCAGCAAGGAAAAGGGAGCGTACTGGGTAAGCGTGGCCGGAAAGCCCCTGACACGCTACATCGTATCCGACGGCTTTGAGGCTGCGGATGAGGGCTGGTTCTACAACATGTCCGAGCGGAGCATTCAGGTCAAGTGCCGCAAACCGGAGAAAGACGAATTCGATATCGTGGTTTCCACGGAGAAGTTCGATCTAATCGGCATGGCAGACGAATAAAGACCGGGAAAGAGAGACGGCGAAG
>CAMNFR010000120.1 GCA_946537305.1 uncultured Lachnospiraceae bacterium
TCTTTGATTCCTGCTTTTCTATCCAGATCCATTGTGTTGGTCCTCTTCAACTATTAATGCCGCCAGAAAAGGCGGAGATATTCCACTTCCGCACATATGCCTCAATTGCGCGATAGGTGAACTCTCCGGTTCCTTCTCCGCCGGCCTTGTCGATTCCCTCCGTGAACTCGCCACCTCCGGCATACATCCTGCCAAGGCTCAAGAGGATCTCATCCGAGCAGGTGTAAAAGTTTTCCGTAATAAAATCCTGCAGCTTCTTCACCAGCTTCTGCGCTTCATCTCCCGCAGGATCCTGGTCCCTGATCTGCCCAAATTCCGCGAAGATCGCCATCATCCTGTAATGAAGATTTCTGTTGTCTTCCGCCGTCATTCCGGCATTTTTCTGCTCAAATTCCTTCCATTCCGGGGACGTTCCCCAGGACTCTTTCGCCTGCTTTGCGTACTCGTCCATTTTCCTTGTATCAAATGCTTCAAAGTTCATATTCTTCACTCCTGTCAACTGTATTCCCCGCGCCAGGTCGATCAGATTCTCGATATGCTCTTTTTTCATGCGGAGCATCGTGATCTGCTGCTCCAGAGCCTTTTCCCGGTCAAATGAGGGACTGTCGATAATCTCCTTTATGTCCTTCAGTGGAAACCCCAGCTCACGGAAAAGCAGAACCTGCTGCAGCCTCTCGAGCGCCGTATCGTCATACAGCCTGTACCCCGATTCCGTTTTCCGCGTCGCCGGCAGAAGCCCCATCCGGTCATAGATGTGAAGGGCGCGTATACTCACCCCCGTCAATTCCGAGACCTCATGCACCGTCATCATCCTCTGATCCTCCCTTCGCTTCGTTACGCATACTGTACGCTATGACGCCAGGTCAGAGTCAACAGGAAAATAATAATTCTAATTTTAAATACTCCGACTTCGCTCCCACCCTTCGCCCGCATCGGTTTCATGCCGCACAAAGCGGAAGTTGCAGAGTTTGTCGCCCTGGCACAGCGTCTCTGTGCAGCAATCAATCTGTCTGCACGTAAAAACCGGCCGCACCTCCTGCCTCAAACCCAGGAGATGCGGCCGCCGCATCAGCTTTTGATTTTTCCTGCCCTCCTGCACCCCCACGCCGCCAGGGTTCCGACCAGTGCAAAGAAGGACAGCATCAGAAGATTCTCTAGAAACACCAGCCATCCGGCCTTCTCATAATCAAGAAACGCGAACGGCACGCGGAAGAACAGATAATTCGGAATGCCACTTCGCAAAAAAAGCCACAGGCCGATCGTGCCGATACAGACGAAGACTCCGATGAGCACTTTCTTTGTTTTATCACGCAGTTTCAGGCCTGCTGCCATGGCAGGAATATGCAGTCCGAGATGAAGTCCCATCAGCACAAAAGCCCAGTGAGACATCGACAGGTGCATCTGCCGCGAGAAGGAGACCGGCGCCATCCCGTAAAGAAAAGGCACAGCGTGGCCGCTCATCGACATCCCACAGAAGGCCGTCAGCGCAAAGCTCAGAAGCAGCAGGATGTTGATCACCGTCGTCAGCACGCGATAGGCGTTGTATTTGCCTTTCAGCAGCACACCATACCATCTCCGGTTCAGGATCTGATGGCCGATGACAAGCACCGTCATTCCCATGCCGATCCATTCATGGAGCACCTCTCCCGTGACCTGATAAGCCATAAGGAGCAGAAGAAGGACGGTCATCGCCGCATCCACTATTCGCCTGATCATGTTGTTCGTTTTTGTCCTGGACATGGTTCCGTCTTTCCTGTGAGTCTTTCCTGTACGCCTTTTATTTTAATTTGCTGTAATCATCAGCGTCCACAGCCTCCAGCCACTCCGCGCTGGTCTCTTCGCCGGTCACTTCGATCGCGAGATGCGAAAACCAGGAATTCGGCGACGCGCCGTGCCAGTGCTTGACGTTGGCCGGGATGTTGACCACTGTGCCGGGAGTCATTTCGACCGGCTCCTTCCCCCATTCCTGATAATATCCTCTGCCGCCCACGCAGATCAGCAGCTGTCCGCCGCCGCTCTTCGCGTGGTGAATGTGCCAGTTGTTGCGGCACCCGGGCTCAAAAGGTCACGTTGAAGATCGGCACCTGCTCCGTGGAGACGGGCGCCAGATAGCTCTGTCCCACGAAGTACTTCCCATAGGGATTCGGATCGCCAACCGGGAAAAAGATGGTCTCCTGATACTTTTCTTTCTCTGTCATTTCCAGCATTCTCCTTTCTCTCCAATCATTTGCTTTACTCGCCCAGTAGCCCGGCAGCCGGACCAGGCAGCCTGTTCGCCGCGCCGCATTTGGGGATCGATACTATTCTACCGCTTCGGAGCTGTCATGAAAAACCGATTTGCCCGCTGCCCGCCTCACCATTCCTCACGTCTTCCACCCGGCAGATCTCCGCTGAACCTCGCACATATGCTTATAGATCCCGTCCCTGCCGAACAGCTCCTCCGGCGTACCGTCCTCCGCCACCAATTCTTCGCAACTTTGGTAGCTCACCAATCAGATTCAGATGAAAAGTGCTACCAC